>NZ_BAAILO010000250.1:7322-43534 GCF_054589115.1 Cupriavidus sp. 8B
AAGTGGGAGAGGGGAGCAAACCGTCGGGAAGCTAGCACTTGCCCCTCTCCCGCTGCGTGGGAGAGGGGAGCAAACCCTCGGGACGCTAGCGCTTGCGGCCAGCCGCCTCACCGCAACGCATAAGCCGCCGCCGTACCAGCAAACACGCAGGCCCCCAACCAGTTGTTGTGCCGGAACGCGGCAAAGCACTTCATGCGATCCCGCTCGCGAATCAGCGTGTAGTGATACACCGCGCATCCCGCCGCAGCCACCAGCCCGATCCAGTACGGCCAGCCCAGCCCGAACTGCGCACCGGCCCAGGCCATCAGCCCCAGGAACACCGCATAGCAGATCATGATGGCGCCCACGTCAAACCGCCCGAACGTGATCGCCGAAGTCTTCATGCCGAGCAGCAAATCGTCATCGCGATCCACCATGGCATAGGCGGTATCGTAGGCTACCGCCCAGAACACATTGGCCAGCAGCATCACCCACGCCACCACGGGCACATGGTCCTGCACCGCGGCGAACGTCATCGGGATGCCAAAGCCGAAGGCAATGCCGAGGTAGGCCTGCGGGATGGCAAAGAACCGCTTGAAGAACGGATAGGTGCCGGCGAGCACGGCCGCCACCACGGCCAGCCATTTGGTGAACGCGTTGAGCGGCGTGATCAGGGCGAAGGCCGCAAGCGCCAGCACCACCGCCACCGCCACTGCCTCCCACGCGGCAATCTTGCCCGCGGTCAGCGGCCGCTCCCTGGTGCGCTTGACGTGCTTGTCGAAGTCACGGTCGGCCCAGTCGTTCATGGCGCAGCCGGCCGAGCGCATCAGGAAGGTGCCAATGACGAAGATCCAGAACAGGCTCCACGCCGGCCGGCCGCCGGTGGCCATCCACAATGCCCACAGCGTAGGCCACAACAGCAACAGCGTGCCGATGGGCTTGTCGATGCGCACCAGGCGCGCGTACAGGGCTAAGCGTTCAAACATGGCAGGGGGCCCGCGACACAGCGGTCAGGGCAAGGCAAGGGCATTAAACGAAAAACGAAAACGCGCCGCGACCCGGTCAGGGCGCGGCGCGCATGGCCGGCAGCACACGAAGGCAGCCGGCAGGGCATCAGGCCAGCATCGAGCGCAGCATCCACGCGGTTTTTTCGTGCGTCTGCATGCGCTGGGTCAGCAGGTCTGCGGAGGGTTCGTCGCCAGCGGCGTCGATCACCGGGAACAACGAGCGCGCGGTGCGCACCACGGCTTCCTGGCCTTCGACCAGCTTGCGGATCATCTCGGTGGCTTCGGGCACGCCCTCTTCCTCGGGGATCGACGACAAGCGAGCGTATTCCTTGTAGGTGCCCGGCGCCGGGTAGCCCAGCGCGCGGATACGCTCGGCGATCGAGTCCACGGCGAGCGCCAGCTCGGTGTATTGCGTCTCGAACATCAGGTGCAACGTGTTGAACATCGGACCCGTGACGTTCCAGTGGAAGTTATGGGTCTTGAGATAAAGCGTGTAGGTATCCGCCAGCAACTTGGACAGGCCTTCCGCGATCTTCTTGCGTTCTTTGTCGGAAATGCCGATGTTCACGCTCATCTCATTCTTCTTTGCCATGATAGGTACGCTCCGATCTGGGGTGGCTTTGAAAACTGCCGCGCCACTGGACGCGGCACAACCCGCACATTATGGCATCACCCGGTGAAGGCGGACAAACCCGCGGCCGCGTCCAGGAACATCGCGACCGCGCCCAGCGCGATCACCGCCAGCCCGATTTCCGTGCGCCACAGCTTGCGCTGCAGGCGCGCCGCGTCTTCGCGGCGGGGGCTATCGTGGGCGACGTGTTGCAGCTGTTGAAACTCGCTGACGAACATTCTGAACAGGGCCATGATGGTTCTCCTTGCCGGGCTTTCAAGGTGGCCCCGGCCCGGGGCCACCCGCACTGCCCTGCTTCATTGCTTGCTCATTACTTCAGGTTCAGCGCGCGCCTGACACCTTCGCCGTAGGCGGGATCGGCCTTGGTGAAGTGCGCCAGCTGCACGCGCACGATGTCTTCCGGCACGCCCTGCATGGCCGCCGCGATGTTCGAGTACAGGCGCTGGCGCTGGGCCTCGTCGAACAGGCGGAACAGCGCGCCCGGCTGGCTGTAGTAGTCGCTGTCGACACGGTGGTCGAAGCGGTCGGCGGCACCATCCAGGGCCAGCGGCGGCTCGACGGCGCGTTCGCTGGCGGCGTAGGCGCCCTCGCGGTTCGGCTCGTAGTTGAGCTTGCCGCCCTGGTTGCCGTCCACGCGCATCGCGCCGTCGCGGTGGTAGGTATTGTGGAACGGGCACTTGGGCGCATTCACCGGGATCTGGTTATGGTTCACGCCCAAGCGGTAGCGCTGAGTGTCGCCATACGAGAACAGCCGGCCCTGCAGCATCTTGTCGGGCGAGAAGCCGATGCCCGGCACGATGTTGGACGGGTTCATCGCCACCTGCTCCACCTCGGCGAAGTAGTTGTCCGGGTTGCGGTTGAGTTCCAGCACGCCCACGTCGATCAGCGGATAGTCCTTGTGTGGCCACACCTTGGTCAGGTCGAACGGATTGATGTGGTACTTGGCCGCATCGGCTTCGGGCATGACCTGCACGCGCACGTTCCAGCGCGGGAAGTTGCCCTTTTCGATGTTCTCGAACAGGTCGCGCTGCGCGCTCTCGCGGTCGCCCGCCACTACCTTGGCCGCTTCCTCGTTGGTCCAGTTGGCGATGCCCTGCTGCGACTTGAAGTGGAACTTCACCCAGAAGCGCTCGTTGGCGGCGTTGATGAACGAATACGTGTGCGAACCGAAGCCATGGATCTGGCGATAGTTCTGCGGCAGGCCGCGATCGCTCATCAGGATGGTGACCTGGTGCAGCGACTCCGGATGGCGCGACCAGAAGTCCCACACGGCGATCGGGTCACGCAGGTTGGTGCGCGGGTTGCGTTTTTGCGTGTGGATGAAATCCGGGAATTTGAGCGGGTCGCGCACGAAGAACACCGGCGTGTTGTTGCCCACCACGTCCCAGTTGCCTTCGTCGGTGTAGAACTTGACCGAGAACCCGCGCACATCGCGCTCTGCGTCGGCCGCGCCGCGCTCGCCCGCCACCGTGGAGAAGCGCATGAACAGCGGCGTTTGCTTGCCGACGCTGGCAAAGACCGAGGCCTTGGAAAAGCGCGTGATGTCATGGGTGACCGTGAAGGTGCCATGGGCGCCCGAGCCCTTGGCGTGCACGCGGCGCTCGGGGATGACTTCACGGTCGAAGTGAGCGAGCTTCTCCAGGAACCACACGTCCTGCAGCAGCATCGGGCCGCGCGGGCCGGCGGTCTGCGAATTCTGGTTGTCGGCTACCGGCGCGCCGGCGGCGGTGGTCAGAGTGTCCTTGTCCTTGCTCATCTTGGCCTCATTTTTCTTGGGGGGTGGAACGGGGAGTCTGGCTGGGGCGGGCGGCGCGAAAGCCGCCGGGTCATTTCAGTACACCGTGGCGTAACAGGCAAGGCAGTCGGCCATGCGGCCGGCCAGCGCGCTCAGGAGCTCGCCGGCGGCGTCCAAGCTGGGGTTTTCGCCTTTCATGTGCGACTCCTTGTCGGTAACAGCACGCAGTGCGTCGATGCAGGAAGTCTACGGGAAGGCTATTGAATTGCGAATTCAATTATTTCTAACTATAAAATAGAGCATACCTATTCCCTGCCTGCGCGCCAGCGTCGCATAGGACCAAGACACAGTGAAGTCAGAAAAATCGAGGGGGGAGGAAAACCAAGGCGGGGAAGCGTGCGGCCGGCGCCGAGCGCCGGCAGGCAGGGTGCGCTCAGGCCGCTTCAGCCAGTTCCTTGGCGGCCAGCATGCTGACACCGGGCAGGTCGCAGGCCGCCACCGCGCGGCGCAACGCCTCCATGGCCGGCAGGCGCGTAAAGCTCTTGCGCCAGGCCAGCACCACGCGCCGGTCGGGCACGGGATCGGTAAAGGACACGTAGGCCAACAGGTCGTTCTTGTTGGACTTGAGATCCGGCACCGAAGTCCGCGGCAGCACGGTGATGCCAACGCCACTTGCCACCATATGGCGGATGGTTTCCAGCGAGGAGCCTTCGAAGGTTTTCTGGATGCCGTCGGCCGCCTGCGAAAAGCGCGACAGCTCCGGGCACACGCCCAGCACCTGGTCGCGGAAGCAATGCCCGCTGCCCAGCAGCAGCATGGTCTGCTGCTTCAGTTCGTCGGGATCGACTTTCCCGGCATGCTCCAGATGGTGGCCGCGCGGCACCGCCACGACGAAGGGCTCGTCATACAGCGGTTGCACGGTCAGCCCGGAATCGGCAAAGGGCTCGGCCATGATGGCGCAGTCGATCTCGCCCTGCTTGAGCAGCTCGATCAGCTTGACCGTGTAGTTCTCCTGCAGCATCAGCGGCATCTGCGGCACGGTCTGGATCATCTCCTTGACCAGCGTGGGCAGCAGGTAGGGCCCGATGGTGTAGATCACGCCAAGCCGCAGCGGCCCGGCCAGCGGGTCCTTGCCCTGCTTGGCGATTTCGCGGATGGCCATGGTCTGCTCCAGCACGCGCTGGGCCTGCGCCACG
Source organism: Cupriavidus sp. 8B (assembly GCF_054589115.1). Classification (NCBI taxonomy): domain Bacteria; kingdom Pseudomonadati; phylum Pseudomonadota; class Betaproteobacteria; order Burkholderiales; family Burkholderiaceae; genus Cupriavidus; species Cupriavidus sp. 8B. The sequence goes on from NZ_BAAILO010000250.1 coordinate 11,871, forward strand.
ATCTGCTCGCCGATCGGCGTCACCGAGACTTCGGACGTGCCGCGCTCGAAGATCTGCACATTGAGTTCGTCTTCCAGCTTCTTGATCGCCACCGACAGCGTCGGCTGCGACACGAAGCAGGCTTCGGCCGCCCGGCCGAAATGGCGCTCGCGCGCCACGGCGACGATGTACTTGAGTTCGGTGAGCGTCATGACTTATCAATTCCCGTTAAGCGATAGATTTTACCTTCGATTCGACGTTCTGTCAGAGATGACAAGCAAAGCGGCGCAGGCGATACCTGATCGCCTGCGCCGGGTGCGCCCCCGCCGTCACATCAGGCCTTCAGGTAATGTTCCCTGCCACCCAGCCAGCGCAACAAGTGCGCCTCGACCGCCTCCGGGTAGCGCGCCAGCATCAGCTCGGCGGCCTCCTGGGCGTAGTCGACCAGCCAGGCGTCGGTGTTGAGATCGGCGAAACGCAGCATCGCCTCGCCGGACTGGCGCGCGCCAAGGAACTCGCCGGGCCCCCGTATCTGCAGGTCGCGCCGGGCGATCTCGAAACCATCGGTGGTCTCGCGCATGGTCGCCAGCCGCTCGCGCCCGGTGGGCGAGAGCGGCGCCTGGTACATCAGCAGGCAGACCGATTCCGCGCTGCCCCGCCCTACCCGGCCGCGCAACTGGTGCAACTGCGCCAGGCCAAAACGCTCGGCGTGCTCGATCACCATCAGCGAAGCGTTGGGCACGTCCACCCCCACCTCGATCACGGTGGTGGCCACCAGCACCTGCAGCCGGTTGGCGGTGAAGTCTTCCATCACCGCGGCCTTCTCCGTCGGCGCCAGGCGACCGTGCACCAGCCCGACCTTGAGCTCGGGCAAGGCGGCCACCAGGGTTTCGTAGGTCTCCACCGCGGTCTGCAGTTGCAGCGCTTCGCTCTCCTCGATCAGCGGGCAGACCCAGTAGACCTGGCGGCCATCGGCGGCGGCGTGGTGCACGCGCGCGATCACCTCGTCGCGGCGCGCGTCGTTGACCAGCCGGGTCACCACCGGGGTGCGCCCGGGCGGCAGCTCGTCGATCACCGAGACGTCGAGATCGGCGTAGTAGGTCATGGCCAGCGTGCGCGGGATCGGCGTGGCCGACATCATCAACTGGTGCGGCACGGTTTGCGTGACCTTGCCGGCCTTGCCCTGCGTGGCGGCGGCATCGGGGTCCGCCTTGCCGCGCAGCGCCAGCCGCTGGGCCACGCCGAAGCGATGCTGCTCGTCGACCACGGACAAGCCCAGGCGGGCAAACTTGACGCTGTCCTGGATCAGCGCGTGGGTGCCGATGGCCAGCTTGGCCTCGCCGGACTCGACCTTGGCCGCGGCCTCGCGCTTGGCGCGCGTCTTCAGGCTGCCTGCCAGCCACACCACCGGCACGCCCAGCGGCTCCAGCCAGGCGGAGAGCTTGCGGTAGTGCTGCTCGGCCAGGATTTCGGTGGGTGCCATCAGCGCGGCCTGGTAGCCGGCATCGATGGCCTGGCAAGCCGCCAGCGCCGCCACGATGGTTTTGCCGCTGCCGACGTCGCCCTGCAGCAGGCGATGCATCGGGTGGGGCGCGCCCATGTCCTTGGCGATCTCTTCCACCACGCGCTGCTGCGCGCCGGTCAGCTTGAACGGCAGTGCCGCCAGGAAGGCGGTGAGCAGGCCGCCCGCGCGGCGCGGCATGGGCGGCGCGCTCTTGTCGCGTCGCGCCGCCTGGGAGCGCTTGAGGGAGAGCTGCTGCGCCAGCAGTTCATCCAGCTTGATACGTTGCCAGGCCGGGTGCGAGCGCTCGATCAGGGCGTGCTCGTCCACCTCCTGCGGCGGCGAGTGCAGCAGCCGCAGGCACTCCGGCAAGGGCTGCAGCTTGAGCTGCGCCAGCGGGCCTTGCAGCACGGGGATGGGCAGGGTCTCGGGCAGCGGCGTGCGCGACAGCGCGCCGCCGATGGCCTTGCGCAGGTAGCTTTGCGGGATGCCGGCAGTGCTCGGGTAGACCGGGGTCAGCCGCTCGGGCAGCGCCTCGCCGGGCGTCACCGCGCGCACCGTGGGATGCACCATCTCCGCGCCGAAGAAGCCGCCGCGCAGCTCGCCGCGCACCCGCAGGAAGGCGCCTTCGGCCATCTGCTGGGCCTGGCTGCCGTAGAAATTGATGAAGCGTAGCGTCAGCTCGCCGGTATCGTCGGCGATCTTGACCACCAGCTGGCGGCGCGGGCGCAGGCTGACCTCGTTGGAGGTGACCACGCCTTCGACCTGCACCGTCAGCCCCATCCCCGCGCGCCCGATGGCATCGGCGATCGGCAGCAGCGTGGTCTCGTCCTCGTAGCGCATGGGCAGGTGCAGCACCAGGTCGACATCGCGCTTGAGGCCGAGCTTGTGCAGCCGGGCCATGGCCGAGGACGGCTTGCCGGCGGCAGCGCCCTTGGACGCCGCCTTGCCCGGACGGCCCGGCTTGTCCCCGGCGCGCGCCGCGGGCGGGCTGTCGGTGGTTTCCGGGGTTCGGTCGGGAGCGGTTCCTGGCATCTGGGGCGTGGCTAGCGATTCGGGTCGTGGCGCATGCCTGGTGGCACGGGCAGGTTGGCACAAATAGGCGATATCACGCGCGCCCGGGCGGCGGAGTCGCCCCAAGCCTTACAATATCGGATTCGCCGATTGTACCTATGCCGGCCGCGCCACCGCGCGGTCTGCGGCCGTTTTTGCCCCCATGATGCTGACGCTGTCCGATTTTGACTTTGCCCTCCCGCCCGAACTGATCGCCCAGACCGCCTTGCCGGAGCGCGGCGCGAGCCGGCTGCTGGTGGTGGATACGGACGCGCAGGACGGCGCCACCCGCCTCACCGACCGCACGTTCGCCGATATCGTCGACTACCTGCGCACGGACGACCTGCTGGTATTCAACGACACGCGCGTCATCAAGGCGCGTTTCTTCGGCCAGAAGGGCAGCGGCGGCAAGGTCGAGGTGCTGGTCGAGCGGGTGCTGGACAGCCACACCGTGCTGGCCCAGGTGCGCGCCTCCAAGACACCGCCCGTGGGCAGCCTGCTGCGCCTGGCGGATGCCTTTGACGTCACAGTGGGCCCGCGCGTGGACCAGTTCTTCACGCTCACCTTCCCAGAGCCGGCGCTGGAGCTGATCGAGCGCCACGGCCGCCTGCCGCTGCCGCCGTACATCACCCACGACCCCGACGCCTTCGACGAAACCCGCTACCAGACGGTCTACGCCCGCGCCCCCGGCGCGGTGGCCGCGCCCACCGCCGGCCTGCATTTCGACGAAGCGCTGTTCGCCCGGCTCGATGCGCTGGGCGTGCGCCGCGGCTTTCTGACGCTGCACGTGGGCGCCGGCACCTTCCAGCCGGTACGCACCGAGAACCTGGCCGAGCACAAGATGCACGCCGAGTGGTACGAAGTGTCGGACGCGCTGGCCCAGGCCGTGCGCGACACGCGCGCCGCCGGCGGTCGCGTGATCGCGGTCGGCACCACCTCGCTGCGCGCGCTGGAGTCCGCCGGCGCGGCCGATGGCACGCTGGCCGCCGGCCGTGGCGACACCGATATCTTCATCACACCCGGCTACCGTTTCCGGGTGGTCGATGCGCTGATCACCAATTTCCACCTGCCCAAGTCGACCTTGCTGATGCTGGTGTCGGCGCTGGCTGGGGTGGAGCCCATCCGCGCCGCCTACCGCCATGCGGTGGCCGAGCGCTACCGCTTCTTCAGCTACGGTGACGCCATGCTGCTGACGCGCCAGCCCCAGCCCTGAGCGCGCCGCGCCAGCCCGAACCTGAATCCCGAATCCAGCCATGCTCAACTTCGAACTGCTCACCACCGACGGCAACGCCCGCCGCGGCCGCGTCACCCTCAACCACGGCGTGGTCGAGACCCCGATCTTCATGCCGGTCGGCACCTACGGCTCGGTCAAGGCGATGTCGCCACTCGAGCTCGGTGAAATCAACGCCCAGATCATCCTGGGCAATACCTTCCACCTGTGGCTGCGCCCCGGGCTGGAAGTGGTGGCAAAGCACGGCGGCCTGCACCGCTTCATGGGCTGGGACAAGCCGATCCTGACCGACTCGGGCGGCTTCCAGGTGTTTTCGCTGGGCGCGCTGCGCAAGATCACCGAGGATGGCGTGACCTTTGCCTCGCCGGTCAATGGCGACAAGCTGTTCCTGTCGCCCGAGATTTCGATGCAGATCCAGCGCACGCTGAACTCCGACATCGTGATGCAGTTCGACGAATGCACGCCGTACGAGATCGACGGCCGCCCCGCCACCCATGCGGAAGCGGCCGCCTCCATGCGCATGAGCCTGCGCTGGGCCAAGCGCTCGATCGAAGAGTTCAATGGCCTGGAAAACCCCAACGCGCTGTTCGGCATCGTCCAGGGCGGCATGTTCGAGGATCTGCGCGACGAGTCGCTGGCCGGCCTGTCGGAGCTGGACTTCCACGGCTACGCCATCGGTGGCCTGTCGGTCGGCGAGCCCAAGGAAGACATGATGCGCGTGCTGGAACACGTGGGCCCGCGCCTGCCCGCGCACAAGCCGCACTACCTGATGGGCGTGGGCACGCCCGAAGACCTGGTGGCCGGCGTGGCCTCGGGCGTGGACATGTTCGACTGCGTGATGCCGACCCGCAATGCCCGCAACGGCTGGCTGTTCACGCGCTTTGGCGACGTCAAGATCAAGAACGCCGTCCACCGCAACGACACCCGGCCGCTGGACGAATCCTGCGGCTGCTACACCTGCCGCAACTTCTCGCGCTCCTACCTGCACCACCTGCACCGGGTCGGCGAGATCCTGGGCGCGCGCCTGAACACCATCCATAACCTGCACTACTACCTGGAACTGATGGGCGAGATGCGCGAAGCCATCGAGGAGCACCGCTTCGAGGCCTTCCGCCTGCAGTTCGCCGCCGATCGCGCGCGCAGGGCGCAGTAGCGCCGCGCCGGCGGCTGCCGCGCCCCGGCGTGAACTTTCCGTACGGCACCGGTCGAATAGCGGTGCCTGCAGCTGCAAAGCGGCTTGCAAGGCGCCCCGAACAAACCCGTACTACACCGTAAATGCCCGGATCAGGCATGGAATGCGGTTGCAAGCGGGTGGTAGAATGACCGACTAACTGATTGACTTTGTGACGGAGAAGCAACGTGCTGATTTCTAACGCATTTGCCCAGACTGCCGGCGTGACCGGCGGTGCGGCGGGTGGCCTGATGAGTTTCCTGCCTATCATCTTGATGTTCGCTGTGCTGTGGTTCATCATGATCCGCCCGCAGATGAAGCGCCAGAAAGAATCGAAGGCAATGCTGGAAGCGCTGGCCAAGAACGACGAAGTCGTGACTGCCGGCGGCATTCTCGGCCGTGTCACCAAGGTCAACGAGCAATACGTAACCCTCGAAATCGCCGCGGGCACCGAAATCACGGTGCAAAAGAGCGCGGTTACCACGGTGCTGCCCAAGGGCTCGCTGAAGTCGCTCTGAGCACCACGGCTGCGGGCGTGGCGTCGCTTGACACACAGCGCCGCCCAGCTTCTCCCGCACCGCCAGCCTGCTTTTTCGCCCTTCCCGGCACGCCTTTAGCGCGCGTGCCCCTGCAGCCGCCTGATCCAGCCCGGGTTATCCGTGGATGCCAGGCGGCTGTTTGCCAACCGGTGCGGTGGTGCCAACTGCCCGCTGACGGTCTCGTCGGCGCCGCCAACCGAAGAACGACTGGCCAAAGATGAATCGCTATCCGCTTTGGAAATACCTCGTGATCCTGGTGGCTCTCGCCATCGGCATCACCTATACGCTGCCGAACTTCTTCGGCGAGGCGCCTGCCGTGCAGGTCTCCTCCGCCAAGGTCACGGTCAAGGTCGACCTGGCCATGCAAAAGCAGATCGAGCAGATCCTGGCGCAGAACAACCTGCAGCCCGATGGCATGTTCTTCGACCTGAACGGCCAGTCCGGCTCGGTCAAGGCGCGCTTCAAGACGCCCGACGAGCAGCTCAAGGCCAAGGACGTGCTGACCCGCGCGCTCAACCCCGACCCCAATGACGCCACCTACGTGGTCGCGCTGAACCTGCTGTCGGGCTCGCCGCGCTGGCTCACCGCCATGCACGCGCTGCCGATGTACCTGGGGCTGGACTTGCGCGGTGGCGTGCACTTCCTGCTGCAAGTGGACATGAAGGGCGCGGTCGACAAGAAGCTCGACAGCCTGGCCGGCGACGCCCGCACCCTGCTGCGCGACAAGGGCATCCGCCATGGCGGCATCGACCGCGAAGGCGACCGCCTGACGGTGCGCTTCAACAATGCCGACGACGCCACCAAGGCGCGCGGCATCCTGGCCGACAACCTGCGCGAGCTGGCGTTCACCCCGGATGGCAACAACATCTCCGGCGTGTTCACCGACGCGGCCCGCAAGGCGGTGCAGGATGCTGCGGTCAAGCAGAACATCACCACCCTGCACAACCGGGTCAATGAGCTCGGCGTGGCAGAGCCGGTGATCCAGCAGCAAGGCGCCGACCGTATCGTGGTGCAGCTGCCCGGCGTGCAGGACACCGCCAAGGCCAAGGACATCATCGGCCGCACCGCCACGCTGGAAGCCCGCCTGGCCGACCCCGACGCGCCGCGCAGCCCGCGCCCGGGCGACCCGATCCCCTTCGGCAGCGAGCTGTTCACGCAAGGTAACGGTGCCCCGGTGGTGCTCAAGAAGCAGGTGATCTTCACCGGCGACCGCATCGAAAGCGCCTCGGCCGGCTTCGACCAGAACCAGCGCGCCTCGGTCAATATCAAGCTCGACGCCCAGGGCGGCCGCGTGCTGCGCGACGTCTCGCGCGAGAACATCGGCAAGCCGATGGGCATCGTGCTGTTCGAGAAGGGCAAGGGCGAAGTGCTGACGGTGGCAACGATCCAGTCCGAACTGGGTTCCAGCTTCCAGATCACCGGCTCGTACTCCACCGAAGCCGCCAACGACCTGGCACTGCTGCTGCGCGCCGGCTCGCTGGCCGCGCCGATGGAAATCATCGAAGAGCGCACCATCGGCCCGTCGCTGGGCGCGGACAACATCAAGAAGGGCTTTGACTCGGTAGCCTACGGCTTCGCCGCCATCGCCGTCTTCATGATGCTGTACTACATGCTGTTCGGCGTGTTCTCGGTGGCCGCGCTGGCCGTCAACCTGCTGCTGCTGGTGGCGGTGCTGTCGATGCTGCAGGCCACGCTGACGCTGCCCGGCATCGCCGCTATCGCGCTGGTGCTCGGCATGGCCATCGACGCCAACGTGCTGATCAACGAGCGGATCCGCGAGGAATTGCGCGCGGGCGCTTCGCCGCAGATGGCAATCGCCGTCGGCTTTGACCGCGCCTGGGCCACCATCCTGGACTCCAACGTGACCACGCTGATCGCGGGCCTGGCGCTGCTGGCCTTCGGCTCCGGCCCGGTGCGCGGCTTTGCCGTGGTGCACTGCCTGGGCATCATGACCTCGATGTTCTCGGCGGTGTTCTTCAACCGCGGCCTGGTGAACCTCTGGTACGGCCGCAAGAAGAAGCTGCAAAGCGTGGCGATCGGCCAGATCTGGAAGCCGGGCTCGGATAGCCAGGGCACCATCGCCAAGTAAGCATCATGGGTGTCCGCGCGCAGGACGCGCACGGACATCCAACCAGCATAGAACGGCAGCAGGCGCTGCCGTACAAAACAGGATTCAACATGGAATTCTTCCGCATCCGGCGCGACATTCCGTTCATGAAGCACGCGTTGATCTTCAACGTGATTTCCTTCCTGACGTTTGCCGCCGCCGTATTCTTCCTCGCGCACAAGGGCCTGCACCTGTCGATCGAGTTCACCGGCGGCACGGTGATGGAGGTCAACTACCAGCAGACGGCCGATCTCGAACGCATCCGCGGCCAGGTCGGCAAACTCGGCTACTCCGACGTGCAGGTGCAGAACTTCGGCACCTCGCGCGACGTGATGATCCGCCTGCCGCTGCAAAAGGGCCCGGACGGCAAGACCGTCACCTCGGCCCAGCAGAGCGAGCAGGTCATGACCGCGCTGCAAACGGCCGCGCCTGACGTCAAGCTCCAGCGCGTCGAGTTCGTCGGCCCGCAGGTGGGCAAGGAACTGGCCACCGACGGCCTGCTGGCGCTGCTGTGCGTGGTCGCCGGCATCGTGATCTACCTGTCATTCCGCTTCGAGTGGAAGTTCGCGGTGGCCGGCATCATCGCCAACCTGCACGACGTGGTGATCATCCTGGGCTTCTTCGCCTTCTTCCAGTGGGAATTCTCGCTGTCGGTGCTGGCGGCGATCCTGGCGGTGCTGGGCTACTCGGTCAACGAATCGGTGGTGATTTTCGACCGGATCCGCGAGAATTTCCGCAAGTTCCGCAAGATGACCACGCACGAGATCATCGACAATGCGATCACCAGCACCATCTCGCGGACCATCATCACCCACGGCTCGACCCAAATGATGGTGCTGTCGATGTTCTTCTTCGGCGGCCCCACCCTGCACTACTTCGCGCTGGCGCTGACTGTCGGCATCTTGTTCGGTATCTACTCCTCGGTATTCGTCGCCGCGGCGCTGGCCATGTGGCTGGGCGTCAAGCGCGAGGACCTGGTCAAGGGCGAGAAGAAGCCAGGCGACGTCGACCGCGACGACCCGAACTTCGGCGCGCAGGCCTGACGGGCACGCCGCGGACAGTTCCAAAGGCTACAAAAAAGGGCACCTTAGGGTGCCCTTTTTTTTATGCCGTTGCTACTCGGAACTGGCTCGGGACTCGCTCAGAACTGCTCGATCCACACCGCCAGGCGATCCGCGGCAAACTCCGCGGTGCGATCGGTGGGGCGGTAGACGATGGAGTCGCCCTCGCGCACGGCCTTGAGCGCGCCGCCGTTTTCATCCAGCCACAGCAGCCCGGCCAGCCAGGTGGCATGTTGCGCGGACACATCCTTGTCCACGGGTTCGCCCAGGTACTCGGCAAGCGCGGCGCCCTGGATCCACACCAGGGCATCGCCATCGCGGCGCACGTTGGCCGCGCCTTCCGTTGCGGCGAGCGTCTCGGCCAGTGCCGCCACCGCATCGCCAGCGCCACGGCCGGCGAGCTGCGTGCGCAGCGCGGCGAGCTTTGCCGCCACCGCGTGGCCAAAGGTGCCGCTGCGGCGGCTTTCCGCCGCCACCAGGTCGGCATAGTCCATCAGCAGCCAGTCCGGCTCTGGATTCTGCACGCCGACCAGCGCGGCCGAGGCCAGGTAGGTATCCACCGGCTGGAAGCGCTCCGGGCCGATCAGGCTGGCCGACAGCGTGCGGATCAGGCCGATGCGCGCGGCAATGGTCTGGCGCTGCAGCACGCTCAGCTTCTCGCGCAGCAACTGGTCGCGCTCCTTGCGCAGGCCGGCCATCTCGAGCGCCTGCTTGAGCTCCATGCGCAGCGAAGTGATGTCCCACGGCTTCTTGATGTAGCGATGGATCTGGCCCTCGTTGACGGCCGCGACGGTATGCTCGATCTCCGAGTAGGCGGTGGTCAGGATCCGCACGATATGCGGATAGCGCTCGCGCGCGTAGCGCAGCAGCTCATTGCCATACTCGCCCGGCATCCGCTGGTCGGAGACCAGGACCGCAAGGCTGTCCGCGTGCGCATCCAGCAGCGCCTTTCCCTCTTCGACCGAGCCACCGGTCACGACCGGCGCCAGGGCTCCGATGGCACGCTGGAAATACTTGACGGCCGTCGCCTCGTCATCGACGAACAGAATCGCCGGTGATGGTGCCTGCGTGGCATTCGGTTCGTTCATCGATCACTCCTATGCATTCGACTCTTGGTATTGGGGAAATCCAGCGTCACTGTGGTACCCGCACCAGACGTAGACTCGATCCGGATGCCGCCACCGAAAGACTGCATGACGCGGTTGCAAAAAATCATGCCCAGTCCGTTGCCGCCGGTACTCGCGTGGGTGGTGACCGGATCCACCAGAAGGCGCCCCATCACCTCTGCTGGTATGCCCGGCCCGTTGTCGCAGATGCGGATCGCGGCATCGGGCTCGGCCGCCACCACGAAGCGCAGCGAAGGCGAGTCGACGCCATCGAGCGCCCGCAGCGCATTGGACAACAACGACGACAGCACCAGCGCCACGCAATTGGGCAGCGTGCGCACGGCAAAGTCGTCATGCATTTCTATCTTCACCCACTCGCGCTGCGGCCCGGCGAACGGGTAGGTATCGAGCAGCGCGGCAATCAGGCCGCCGGCGGTCACTTCTCGGCTGGCGCCCGCTTGCGTGCTCGGCCGGCTGCCGCTGCTGCGCACCGATTGCAGGAACGACGAAATCACGGCCAGGCAATACTGCGCGTTGTCATGCATCGACGTGGCCGCCTGGCCGATCTCGCTCTGGCGCTGCGGATTGTATTCCGCCGCGATACGGCTTTCGATACCCCGCGCAAAATTTGCAATCGCCGCCAGCGGCGTGTTCAGTTCATGCGCCAGGAAGGCCAGCGTCTCGTCGATCGCCATCAGGCGCTGATGGCGGATCGAGCGTTCGCGATAGCGCTCGGCGGCCAGCCGCAGCGCTTCGCGCACCTGGCCCAGCTCGATGGGCTTCTCCAGTATGCGGAACACTTCGCCGGTGTTGACCGTCTGCAACAGCATGTCCTTGTCCGCGTAGGCTGTCACCAGGATGCGCACGATTTGCGGGTACTCGAGCGCCACCTGGCGCAGCAGGTCGCCGCCATCGCGGCCCGGCATGCGGAAATCCGTCACCAGCACGGCGATGCGCGCGTTCTCCCGGCGCAGGATGCGGACCGCTTCGTCGGCGCCGCTGGCGACCAGCACTTCGTACTCCGTGCCGACCGCGCGGGCGAAGTACTTGCATGCCATTTCCTCGTCATCGACGTAGAGCACGGTAAGCCGTGGTTGGCGGGCGTCGCTCATGGCATTCTCAGTCGGCTCGGGGCAGATCGAAGCTGAACGAGGCCCACTTGCCCAGTTCGCTCTCCGCAAACAGCGCGCCGCCGTGACGCTCGATCACCGCGTAGCTGATCGACAGGCCAAGGCCCAGGCCCTGGCCGACTTCACGCGTGGTGAAGAACGGCTCGAACACGCGCGCCAGGTGCTCTTGCGCAATGCCCGGCCCGTTGTCCTTGACGGTCACATGCAAGCGGCGCTCAACCCACTTCACGGTGGTATGGATGGCCGGGCCCTGCGTGCCGGCCTTGCGCATGGCCAGCGCGGCATTGGAGAACAGGTTGATCAGTACGCCGATCACCGCGGCTTCGTCGCCCAGCACCAGCGTATCGGTCGGCAGCTCGCGCGTGACGGCCACCCCGCGCAGCTCATGCGCGGTCAGCCGGATCGAGGAATCCAGCGCCTTCTCGAACAGGAATGGCGTGCCCTCCGCTTCAGCGCCGGGCTTGCGATAGGCGAAGGTCTTCAGGTCCGACACGATATGCTGGATGCGCTGCATCCCCTGCTTGGCGTCGACCAGGCACTCCTGCAGCATTGGTTCGTTCTTGGCCACCGGCTCTTCCAGCGCGACTTCGATCGCCATCAGGCAGAAGTTGACCGGGTTGTTGACCTCGTGCAGCAGGCCCGCTGCCAGCGTGCCGATGGCGGCCATCTTCTCCTGCTGCAGCATCTGGCCCTTGATGTCGACCAGCTTGCGGTTGATCACTTCGAGCTCGCCGTTCTTCTCCGCCACTTCGGCCTTCAGCCGGAACAGCATGAAGCGCGCCCGCTCATTGAAGAAGGTATAGACCGCGCTGGCCGCCGCGGCAAACAGCAGGAACAGTGAATTGACGATAAAGGTGCCGGCCGGCTCGATGCCACCGGAATGCAGCACGCAGGCGAGCAGGTAGAACAGGTAGGACAGCACCCCGAAGACCAGGTTCTGCCACAGGCCGAACGGCAGCGCGATGCCCGACGCGAAGATGGCGAGATTCAGCCCGACGTAATACGGCGACTCCACGCCATCGGTATGCCAGATCATCCACGAGATCATGATCTGCGGCAGCAGCAGCCAGGACAACGTCAGCCACGGCGCAAAGCGGCGCCCTGCCGTGCTGTACAACAGCATCACGATGCCGGCGATCAGCAGCGACACCAGCACGCGCGCCACGGCGAACGGCGCCTGCAGCTGCGGATACTGACCATAGTCCAGCCCCACGCCGAGCAGCACCAGCACGATGGCGGTATAGGCGCCGCCACGGCTGAAGGCCAGGCGGAAATCCGCCAGCTCGGTCTGGTATCCCGCGTAAAGTTGATTGGTGCTCATGGCTGGGCCGGCTACTGGCGTTTCAGAGGATGATCGCTTCCGCGAACACATTCACCCCAGTCTGGTCGACATAGAGCTTGTGATCGCGGGATCGTTCGGGCAGCAGCATACTCATCCTGGCCTCGTCGCGATAGATCAGGTACCACTCCAGCAGGTGTTCCATGCCGAATTTCTCCGGATTGGCCGAATGGACGTTGGTTACCAGCAACTGGCCGCCCGGGCGCGTACGCGCGGCAAAATAGCTCAGCAGGCGGGAACACACCTTATCGGACAGGTAGTCGAACAACCCCGCGCAATACACCGCATCGAACTCGCGCAGCCCGGCGTCGTCCGGCGCGATCTTGCGCTTGAGCAGCTCATGTACCGATTGATGCACCATTTCCACCGACACCTTGTGCCCCGCCGAGGCGGCTGAGCTCTCGATGGAGGACTTGGTGTAGGCCAGCGTCTCCTCGCTGAAGTCGACCAGCTGGAACGACAGGAACTCGGGCTGCGGATACTCGCGCACGAAGCGCTGGATCTCGAAGGCCGGGCCGCAGCCGACATTGAGTATGCGAAACGGCCTGCCCGCCGCGCGAGCGGCATCGGCCTGGCGCGACAGGAAATCGACCAGCAGGTCGATCCGGTTGCGGTGGGCAGTCGCCACGGCCGCCTTGAGGAAGGCCGTATTGACGATCTGGAAGTAGGTGGTCGGGCCCTGCTGCGGATCGCTCAGGATCTGGTTGACCATCTCATAGTCGCCCGCATAGCCCAGCGGCTTGGTGAAGGTGCGGTAGACAAAGGGGGCGCGCAGCAGCAGCGGATGCAGGGCCGACTGCGCGTAGGTGCGGTGCACGGGCGCAATCTCCGCTTCCACCTGCCCGGCCTCGCCTTCGAGCCGGTCGAGGTAGGTCTTGACCTTGAGCATGATCGGCGTGGCGAGCTCGTAGAACACATCCTCGCGCAGCCGCCCGTCGGTCTTGGGCAGGTTCTCGGTCAGGTCGACCTGCTCGACCCAGCGCGAGACTTCCGAGAGAAACGCGCGCATTTCGTTGACCACGATCTGGTAATCGCGCCGGATATTGAAGCGCGCATCCCAGTCGTTGATGAACAGTTCCGCCTCGCGCCCGACCGACTTGGGCTCGTTGGGCAGATCGCTCAGCTCGCGCCATTCGTCGATCAGCGTGAGCGATACCACCGCGGTGAGGCCGGTATTCACCAGGCTCATCACCACCGCCTTGCCCAGGTAGGCGTTCTTGCTCCCCATGCGCACACTCAGCTCGCTCAGCACCTCGCTGACCTGAACGATCGAGTATGGATTGTAGATTTCCATCACCAGAGCTTTTCTCTGGAGATTGATAATTGTGCCCCGCACCTGCTCGCCCTGCGAGTTGCGGAAACTAACCACCGGATCGATTTGCGTTTGGGAGTACACGGTATTGCGCCAGAGAAAACCGAGAAACGCTGCCGGCCGCCCAGTTCAACAATGCAACATTGACTGGCCGGGTACAGCTCGTAGGGCGATGGATCGCTGCGCTAGGCCAGTATCAGGGGGTACTGCTGGGATACATGTCGGTAATCGGTTGCGGGCATGGGCGTCCTGATGATGGCAGGCACGCGCGCGGCTACACCCTGGTAACTGTGACTAAGACTGAGACTGAGACTGAGTGAGACTGTACTGAGTAGGACTGTAACCGAATCTTAGCGGATCATTGTACTGTGGGCGCCAAGTGCGGACAACACAACCTGCGCCAACCCGCCCGCCAAGCCGGAAACGACCGGAAACAGCAGTAAACAAAAAAGGCCGGGATTGCTCCCGGCCTTTTTTGTTTACTGCTTGCATGCGCGACGCTGCGGGACAAGCCCCGAGGACTCGCGATGCCTGTGTCGTCCGTCTTGGTCGGCCCCTGGCCGGCCCCGCTAGTCGACGCTTAGTCGGCCTTTACGCCTTCGACCTGGATCGCCAGCTTGACCTCGGGCTTGAAGCCCATTTTCACGCCGTAGTCGATACCGAAATCGGCACGGCTGAAGGTGCCCACCGCGTCAGCGCCACAGGCTTCGCGCTTGAGCATCGGATGCTGGATGCACTTGAACTCGCGGATCTCCAGCTTGACCGGCTTGGACACGCCGTGCAGGGTCAGCACGCCATCGACTTCGGTCGGCACATCGCCGTTGAACTTGGAGAACTTGCCCTTGTAGGTGGCTTCCGGGAAAGCCTCGACGTTGAACATGTCGGGGCCCTTCACGTGCTGGTTCAGCTTGCTGTTGCCAAAGTCGACCGAGGCGGGATCGATCTTGATGTCCACCGAGCCGGTCTTCGCAACACGATCCAGCGTCACCACGCCGCTCGACTTCTCGAACTTGCCGCGCCAGGTCGACAGGCCACCCAGGTGGTCGGCTTCGAAGCTTGGGTACGTGTGGGTGGGGTCGAGGTTGTAGGTGACCGTGTTGGCGGATGCCACGCCGACGGCGGACAGGGCCGCGACAGCGGCGAGGATGGTGCGCAATTTCATGAGAGCTCCCGGCAAAAAGTTGGGGATGAACAGCAAAGGAATGGCAGGGAAGACAGGCGCTGCGCGCTTACTTCTTAGCCAAGGTCACGATACGGAATTTGATCTGGACATCGTCGGCCACCACGGAAGTGTCCTTCCATTCGCCGTCGCCGATGTTGTACACGGTGCGCTTGATCGGCAGCACGCCTTCAAACACCTGGCCGCCCGCGTCCTGGCGATAGCTTGCCGGAATCACGACGTCCTGGGTCTTGCCCTTGATGGTGAGCTTGCCCGCCACCTCGTACTTGCCGGCGGCGCCGGGCTTGATGCTGGTCGACTGGAACACCGCCTTGGGGTACTTGGCCGCATCGAACCAGTCGCGCCCCTTGACCTCCTTGGTGGTCTCGGCGTCGCCGATCTCGAAGCTGGACACGTCGATCTCGACCTTGGCCGAGGACGCTGCCAGCTTGGCGGGATCGAACGCGACCGTGGCATCGAACCTCTTGAACTTACCCTCCATCGGCACGCCGATCTGGCGTGCCGTCGCGGTGACCGAGCTCTTGGCTGCGTCGACCTGGGCCCAGGCGTAGTTGGCTGCGATGCCGGCAGTGGCCAGCGTGGCTGCCATCAGGAGCGCGCTCGGGCGGGGAATGCGTTTCATTAAAAACTCCTGTCGCTAAGAGGGCCTCGCGGCCCTCGGTCAATGTTCGGTTTGTCGGCTTACTTGAGGAACGGCAGCATGCGCGCCAGCGTGCCGTCGCGCTCGATGAACTGGTGCTTGATGGCAGCGGCCGCATGGACTACGACGATCACGGCCATCAGGTAGTTCAGCCAGATGTGGACCAGCTTGAGGATTTCCTTGAGCTCATCGTTCTTCTCGATCAGCGCGGGCAGCTGCCAGATGCCGAGGTAGACCACGGGAACCCCGGAAGCCGAGCTGTACAGGTAGCCCGTAATGGGCACCACCACAATCAGCGCGTAGAGCAGCAGGTGAGCCGCGTGCGCGGCCTTGGCCTGCCAGGCCGGGGTGCCCGCGGCGGGTGCCGGCACGCGGTGGGTGGCGCGCCACAGCACGCGCAGCACGGCGAAGGCAAAAACGGTTACGCCAATCCACTTGTGCCAGGAAAACAGCTTGAGCTTGAGCATCGACAAGCCTGGGATGCTGGTCATGTACAAGCCCAGCCCGAAGGCGGCGAAGATCAGCAGCGCGATGATCCAGTGCAGGCCGATCGCGGTGGCCCCATAGGCGGACGCCGACAGCGGCGCTGGGGCGGCTGCGGCGCGGGCGCTGGCTTTGGCTTGGGAATGCATGGATAAGGACCCCTGCCCTTGCGGGCGTTTCACAAACTTTTACTGAAAGGCAATAACTGCTGCTCTTTGAATTCTCGCATTATTGTGCGGCTGGCAGGTTGTGTCACTGTCTGAAATTCATGGAATCATTCAAACCATTTGAAGTGACATTTCGCCGCAGCCGGTAGGCCGCGCCAGCGCTAGCCGCCCATCAACAAAAAAAAGCCATCCCGGGGATGGCTTTTCTGGCAACGCGCCGGCCCGCAGGCCGGGAGAATCACACGCGTTCGGCGAGGCTGACGGCGCGGCCGATATAGGTGGCCGGGGTCATTTCCAGCAGCAGCTGCTTGGCGTCGTCGGGAATCGCCAGGCCGCCGATGAAGCTTTGCAGCGCCTCGCGCGAGATGCCCTTGCCGCGCGTCAGCTCCTTGAGCTGCTCGTAGGGATTGGGCACGCCAAAGCGGCGCATCACGGTCTGGACCGGCTCGGCCAGCACTTCCCAGCAGTTGTCGAGGTCTTCGTCCAGGCGCTCCGGGTTGGTTTCCAGCTTGCCCAGGCCGCGCAGGCAGGCCTCATAGGCCAGCAGGCTGTAGCCGAAGGCCACGCCCATGTTGCGCAGCACGGTGGAATCAGTCAGGTCGCGCTGCCAGCGCGACAGCGGCAGCTTCTCCGACAGGTGGCGCAGCACCGCGTTGGCCAGGCCCAGGTTGCCTTCCGAGTTCTCGAAATCGATCGGGTTGACCTTGTGCGGCATGGTCGACGAGCCGATTTCGCCGGCCTTGGTGCGCTGCTTGAAGTAGCCCAGCGAGATATAGCCCCAGATGTCGCGGTTCAGGTCGAGCAGGATGGTGTTGGCGCGGGCGATGGCGTCGAACAGCTCGGCCATGTAGTCGTGCGGCTCGATCTGGATGGTGTAGGGGTTGAAGGTCAGGCCCAGGCGCGTTTCGATCACCTGCCTGGAGAACGCTTCCCAGTCGAAGCTGGGATATGCCGACAGGTGGGCGTTGTAGTTGCCGACCGCGCCATTCATCTTGCCCAGCAGTTCCACGCGCTGGATGCGCTCGATGGCGCGCGCCAGGCGTGCCGCCACGTTGGCCATTTCCTTGCCCAGCGTGGTCGGGCTGGCCGGCTGGCCATGGGTGCGCGAGAGCATCGGCTGGCGGGCATTGGCGTGCGCCAGCTCCACCAGGCGCGCATGCACGCGCTGCAGCGTCGGCAGGATCACGCCTTCGCGGGCGCCCTTGAGCATCATGCCGTGCGAGGTGTTGTTGATGTCTTCCGAGGTGCAGGCGAAATGGATGAACTCGCTCGCGGCTTCCAGCTCGGCGTTGCCCTTGACCTGTTCCTTGAGCCAGTACTCCACGGCCTTCACGTCATGGTTGGTGACCGCCTCGATCTCCTTGATGCGCGATGCGTGGGCTTCGGTGAAGTTGTCCACCAGCGCCAGCAGGGCCGCTTCCGAGGCCGGCGAGAACTTCGGCATGTCGGGCAGGCCGGCTTGCGACAGCGCGATCAGCCAGTGCACTTCCACCTTGACGCGGTTGCGCATGAAGGCAGCTTCCGAGAGCCACTCGCGCAGCGCATCGGCCTTGGAGGCGTAGCGGCCATCGATGGGAGACAGGGCGGTGAGCGGAGAGAGCGAGGAGGAAGACATGCTGGGAGACCGGAGGGATAGAGGGGTGGTTACGCAAGCGTGGCCGGGCGGGCAAATTGCGCGGGCACAATGGCCGGGCTAGGCCCTCGCGGGCCGAAGTGGCCGGTGACAAGGCCGAAACCGCTCTAAAGAGGGGAAATGGCAAAAAAACAGGTCCAATTCGCCTCAGAAAGAGACCAATTCGGCGCAAAAACCGACTGACGGCACGACGGAAAGCGGGCATTTTACCATCGCGCCCCGCCTTCTGTGGACGCGTTCGCGGCGCCGGCCGCCGCGCGCGTATCGGCATCACGACACGGGAGGCTGGCGCGGCCCACGCCCGGGCACATCCCGGGCGGGGCACGGGTATACTCGCGCTCGCCGATCCGCTAGCCTGTTATGAAGTGCATCGGGCATGCCGGCCGCGCGAGGCGCGGCCGATGCACTTCATAACAAGCTCGAGGGGAGTCCATGAAGCTGTATGCATCGCAAACCAGCCCTTACGCGCGCAAAGTGCGCGTAGTGATGGCGGAAAAGAAGATCGATTACCAGATGGTCGAGGTTGACGTGTGGTCGCCGGACACCACCATCTCCCAGTTCAACCCGCTGGGCAAGGTACCGTGCCTGGTCATGGAAGACGGCGGCGCGATTTTCGATTCGCGCGTGATCGTCGAGTACGTCGACACGCTGACGCCGGTCAGCCGGATGATCCCGCAGGCCGGGCGCGAACGCGTCGAGGTCCGTTGCTGGGAAGCGCTGGCCGACGGCCTGCTTGACGCCGCCCTGCTGGCGCGCCTGGAACACACGCAGCGCGAGCCGGAACAGCGCAGCGAGCGTTGGGTCAAGCGCCAGCTCGGCAAGATCGACGCGGCCGTGGCCGCCATCGCCGACGGCCTGGCCGACCGGCCCTGGTGCTCGGGCAACCATTACTCGCTGGCCGACGTGGCCGTGGGCTGCGCGTTGTCGTACCTCGACTTCCGCTTCCCGGACATCGCCTGGCGTGAGCGCCACCCGCGCCTCGCGGTGTACCAGGACAAGCTGGCCAAGCGCCAGTCGTTTATCGACACGGAACCGCCGCGCGCCTGAGCCTTACCTGCACCTCTTTCTGCGCCTCTTCCTGCGCGAAGATGAAAAACCGGCCATCGAGCCGGTTTTTTTCATGCCATCGCACTATCCACGCATCACCGGATGATGCCGCCACCCAGGCAGACATCGCCGTCGTACAGCACCGCGGACTGGCCCGGCGTGACGGCCCACTGCGCCTGCGCGAAGGTCAGCTGCAGGGCATCGTCGCCCGCTGCCGTCACCGCGCAGGGCGCATCGCTCTGGCGGTAGCGCGTCTTGGCCGACAGCGTGGTGCCCACCGCCGGCCCGGTGCCCGCCACCCACGACAGGTCGGCAGCGTCGAGCGTGGACGTCAGCAGCCACGGATGCTCATGGCCCTGCACCACATACAGCGTGTTGCTGGCCATGTCCTTGCGCGCCACATACCAGGCGTCGCCATTGCCCGCGCGGCTGCCGCCCAGGCCGATACCCTTGCGTTGCCCCAGCGTGTAGAACGCCAGGCCGATGTGCTGGCCGACTTCCTTGCCGTCCGGCGTCTTCATCGGTCCCGGCTTGGTCGGCAGGTAGCGGTTGAGGAAATCGCGGAAGGGCCGCTCGCCGATAAAGCAGATGCCGGTGGAATCCTTCTTCTTGGCATTGGGCAGGCCGATCTCGGCAGCGATCTCGCGCACGCGCGTCTTGGGCATCTCGCCCAGCGGGAACAGCGTGCGCGACAACTGCGCCTGGTTCAGGCGGTGCAGGAAATAGCTCTGGTCCTTGGTATGGTCGAACGCCTTGAGCAGCTCGAAGCGGCCGGTGCCGGCGCCCGCGTGCGCCCCCGCTTCGCGCACGCGCGCGTAGTGGCCGGTGGCGATGGTGTCCGCGCCCAGCGACATGGCGTGGTCCAGGAAGGCCTTGAACTTGATCTCGGCATTGCACAGCACGTCGGGGTTGGGCGTGCGGCCCGCCGAGTATTCGCGCAGGAAGTCCGCAAAGACGCGGTCCTTGTACTCGGCGGCGAAATTGACCGCTTCCACGTCGACGCCGATCAGGTCGGCCACCGAGACCACGTCCAGCCAGTCCTGCCGGGTCGAGCAGTACTCGCTGTCGTCGTCGTCTTCCCAGTTCTTCATGAACAGGCCGATCACCTCAAAGCCTTGCTGCTTGAGCAGCCAAGCAGTCACCGACGAATCCACGCCGCCCGACATGCCCACCACCACGCGCTTGCCCTGGCTCATGACAGCGCTCCGCCGCCTACCACGGAGGGATGGGTGTAGAGGGCATCGAGCGCGAAGCGCTTGCCCGCCAGGTAGTCCTCGATGCAGGCCAGCAGCAGGGGCGTGCGATGGCGCTCGGGGCAGGCGCGGATTTCGTCAGCGCTCATCCACACGGTGCGCACGATGCCCACATCGAGCTGGCGCCCGGCATCGAGCGAGCCCAGCTCGCCGGTAAAGGCAAAGCGCACGTAAGTGATGTCGCCGCCCGGCCGCGTCGCGGTGCCGGCCGAGTGCGAGCGGGCGGTATAGCAGCCCAGCAGCGCGCGCGGCTCGAACGTGTGCGCGGTTTCTTCCATCGTTTCGCGGATGACGGCGTGGATCAGGCTCTCGCCCGGGTCGAGATGGCCGGCAGGCTGGTTCAGCCGCAGGCCGTCGGGGGTTTCTTCTTCCACCAGCAGGAAGCGGCCGCCGTGTTCGATAACCGCGGCGACAGTGACGCTGGCCTTCCAGTCGTGTGACATGATGCACAAATTTTAGGCAATCCGGCATTCTACCGGTTGCCGCCCTTTCGCGCATCCGACGCCCCGCGCGCGCCGACGCTAGGCCGGCAGCAAAGTGCTCTCCACGTCCTCCACCGCCGGCAACGAAGCGATCACCTGATCCAGCCGTTCGCGCAGCGCGCGGCTGGCCGGCGCCAGTGGCCGCCTGACCTCGGAACCCGCCAGCCCGCACAATGCCAGCGCGGTCTTGACCGGGGCCGGATTGGGCTCGGAGAACAGCAGCGAGATGAGCGGCGCCAGGCTCGCAAACAGCGCACGCGCGGCGGCAACACGGCCCTGCGCCACCAGTTGCAGCAGCCGCACGAACAGATCCGGGCGGATATGGGCGCAAGCCGGCACCACGCCGTCGCCACCCGCCAGCAGGTGATCCAGCATGGCCGCGTCCTCGCCGCAGAAGACCGCGAGCCGATCATTGCCGGCGAGCTCGCGCAGCCCGGCCGCGTCGCACTCCTTGACCGCGACGATGCGCGGATGGGCCGCCAGCTGCTGCACCAAGGCGGGTGACATATTGCAGCCGGTGCGCTTGGGCACGTTGTAGAGCATCAGCGGGCGCCAGGTGGCATCCGCCACGCGCTCGACATGCCAGGCAATGCCCTCGTCGCCGGGGCGCAGGTAATACGGCGGCGGCACAAGGTAGCCCGCCAGGTCGAAGCGGTCCAGCTGGCGCACCTGCTCGCAGACCACGCGGGTATCCACGCCGCCGACGCCGGCCAGCACCGGCAGCGCGCCGTCCACCGCCTCCAGCACCGCGGCGGTGAACATCAGCCGCTCATCCGGCGTGAGCAGCCCGCCCTCCCCGGTCGTGCCCAGGATGACCAGCCCATCCACACCGCTGGCCACATAGTGCGCGGCCAGGCGCTGCGCGCAGGCCAGGTCCGGCTCGCCGCCCTGCATCGGCGTCACCAGCGGCAGCCACAACGTCGCACGGCCGCCTTCGCGCAAGCCCGCCATCGTATTAGTGCGCGGCATGGTCTTGTCCGAGCATGGTGGTGACGCCGAACTCGGCGGCCGGCAAGGCCATCATGATGGCGTGCATGGCAGCGTCGCGGCCGCCGCGCTCGACTTCCACATGCAGCGTGGTCTCGCCATGGCGGTGGTCCACCTCGACCACGTAGATGCGCGCCAGTTGCCCGATCGCGCGGTGCAGCGACTGGCGCAGCGCAAAGACCTGGCCCGACGCCACCGCCAGGCGCAGGCGGATCCAGCTGTGCGCGGTGTCCGCGCCAGGCGCGGGCACTGTGGCCTGCGCGGCTTCGATGCCGGAAGCATCAAGGCGCGCGGTGCGGGATTCGGTGCGGGATTCGGTGCGGGATTCGGTGCGGGAAAGACGGCGGCGCGGCACGGAGGCAAAGGCCACGGCAAGGCTCGACTGTCGCATTTGAGCGGGACCCGCGCTGGGCGGGTCGTCTGTTGGAGATGCAACCATGCTATGCATGGCCGCCTCAAGTTGATGCAGTTATCAAAGCCGCCGCCATCAAAATGTCATCAAGATGGCGGGGCATGCTCAGAACGTCTTGGTGAGCGACGCGAAGGCGGCGGCCTTGCCGATATAACGGCCGGGCACATTGGTGTAGACCGACTTGTTGGCATTGGTGTCGATGTAGGCGATCGCCAGCGCAAAGCCCTTGCCCAGGTCCTTGGTCAGCCCCAGCTTCCAATCCGTGTACGAGGCGTCCATGACATTCCTCACCTTCTGGTAGCCCACGTGCGCATTGAGCGTCAGGTCCCAGATATTGAGCGGCACATTGGCCGACAGGTCCACGTAGTAGCTGTTCTTGCTGTCGTTGAAGCCGAACAGGTTGGTCACTGCGTGCGAGTACTTCAGGAACACCGGGCCATAGCCGATTCCGCCATACAGCTCCGTCGTGTACGGGCGTGTGTAGCCTGCCGGATAGTCGCCGGGGTAGTAGTACTCCAGCACGCCCACGTCATAGTTCCATTCGAGCCCGCCCAGCGTGAGGGTGTTCTTGAAGCCGCCGTAGAAATCCATCTCGATCGGCGCCGACACCTTCGCATTGCTGTCGCCAAGCCAGCTGATGCTGGAGTTCCAGTTGCCCACGTAGAGGCCGCTCGCATGCGTGTAGTCGAACCCGCCCTGGATCGCCGGGCGGCGGTTGGACTGCATCAGGCCCCGGTAGCGATATTCGCTGGCCAGCGTGACGTTGGCCGTGAAGGTGTGCGGCGACGCGTCGGCTGCGGCGGCATCGGGCGCGCCCTGCGCGAAGGCGGCGGGCGCGGCGAGAAGCGTGGCGCAAGACAAGGTAGCGAGGCAGGCGTGCGAAACGTTGAAGCGAAGGGCAGTCATGGATAACTTGGCAATTGGGAAAGGCATCGATCGGTGGGCAGCCACCTATCAGGCGATGGCGCAAGCCACGGCGAGAGTCAGGACGACAGTGGCCGCGGCGCGACCGGAACAGTACGGGCACGGGCCTAAAATCGGTGTCAAGAAAACAGCGGCCTGCCAAGGGATGGCGTAAAAATCGTCAACGGGACGTCCTGGCACGTCGTGGCACGGCCTGGCATGCACCGGCAAGTCTTGCGAGGGGGCGATGCGGTTGCGCAAAAGCCGACCGGCCGGTCCCCACATATCGTCAGATTCCTGTAAGCTGCGGAAAAATTGTGCGCTGCGTTTGGCCTGGCCGAGCGCATGGCAGACACAAGGGGCAGACACCAAAGGGCCAAAGACGTCCGCCCGCTTAGCAGATCAGCGGCATTGTCAGAATGAACCGAAGCGGTTCTGGCAGGCGCGTTGCCATGTCGTACCAGTCGTACGACAAGCTCGCGCCCCAACGCCAGAATCATTTTGACAGCGCCTCAAAGACGCCAGCAAAAGGAGAAATTGACGATGCACATCGGCATCCCGCAGGAGACGCGGGCAGGTGAGACTCGTGTCGCCGCCACCCCGGAGACGGTCAAGAAGTACGTGACCCAGGGCCATCAGGTCATCGTCCAGTCGGGAGCCGGCGTACGCGCCAGCGTGCCGGACTCGGCGTATGAGGCCGTCGGCGCCACCATTGGCACCGCGGCACAAGCCTTCGGCGCGCAGTTGGTGCTCAAGGTCCGCGCCCCCATTGATGCCGAGCTCGCGCTGATGAAGCCGGGCGCCGTGCTGGTCGGCATGCTCAATCCCTTCGACGCAGAAAACAACGCCCGCATGGCCAGCGCCACGCTGACGGCCTTCGCGCTGGAAGCCGCGCCGCGCACCACGCGCGCGCAGAGCATGGATGTGCTGTCCTCGCAGGCCAATATCGCCGGCTACAAGGCCGTGCTGATCGCCGCCCACCATTACCAGCGTTTCATGCCCATGCTGATGACCGCCGCCGGCACCGTCAAGGCGGCCCGCGTGCTGATCCTCGGCGCCGGCGTGGCGGGCCTGCAGGCCATCGCCACCGCCAAGCGGCTGGGCGCGGTCATCGAAGCCTCCGACGTGCGCCCCGCCGTCAAGGAACAGATCGAATCCCTGGGCGCCAAATTCCTCGATGTGCCGTTCGTCACCGACGAAGAGCGCGAGATCGCGCAAGGCGTGGGCGGCTATGCCCGCCCGATGCCGCCCGACTGGATGCGGCGCCAGGCGGAGCTCGTGCACGAGCGCGCCAAGGCCGCCGACATCGTCATTACCACGGCGCTGATCCCGGGCCGCCAGGCGCCGGTGCTGCTCAAGGAAGAGACCGTGCAGGCCATGAAGCCCGGCTCGGTGGTGGTCGACCTGGCCGCGGCGCAGGGTGGCAACTGCCCGCTCACGGTAGCTGACGAAGTGGTGGAACGCCACGGCGTCACGATGATCGGGCACACCAACCTGGCCAGCATGGTGGGGGCGGACGCATCGGCCCTCTATGCGCGCAATGTGCTCGACTTCCTCAAGCTCGTCATCGACAAGGACGGCCAGTTCACCTTGAACCTGGAGGACGACATCGTCGCAGCCTGCCTGATGTGCAAGGATGGCCAGGTGGTCCGCGGCGCCTCCTGAAGCGGCTCTGGGCCCATCGCGGCCCGGCCGTTTTAGAATGGCGCCAGGCGGTTCCGGCCAGGCACGCGGTCTAGCGCCGCTGCCGGCATTCGCCGGCACGGCCGGCCAACGCCCAGGCACCGGAATCATTCCAGGTGGCCCATCGGGACGCAAACCCAAGGGCCCGCATACAAGCTCATCCAGCATCAACCAAGGACGTATCACCCATGCAACGCATCATGCTCCGCGCCAAGCTCCATCGTGTCACCGTGACGCAGGCGGACCTCAACTACGAGGGCTCATGCGGCATCGACGAGAATCTGCTCGAAGCAGCCGACATGAAGGAGTTCGAGAAAATCGAGCTGTACAACGTCAACAATGGCGAGCGTTTCTCCACCTACATCATCAAGGGCGTGCGCGGCAGCGGCGAGATCTCGCTCAACGGGGCAGCCGCACGGCGCGCGCACCTGGGTGACCATCTCATCATCTGCACCTACGCGCCGATGAGCGACGAGGAGATCGCCACCTATAAGCCGAAGATCATCCTGGTGGACGACAACAACGCCATCAAGGAAATCAAGAAGGTGTAAGTGGATCCAGCCAACCGCGCCGGCAGCCAGCGCCGGCGCGGGTGGCACAGAGACAGCAAGCAGCAGGCGGCATCGATGCAATAGGCGCCCGCACGCGCCTGGCCAGGCAAAAGAACACGGGACAACCGCGCAGCGAAGGCATTCAAGCAACGGAGGAGAAGTCGATGGAACTGGTGAACCACACGGTGATCAACCTGATCATCTTCGTGCTAGCGATCTACGTGGGTTACCACGTGGTCTGGACGGTGACGCCCGCGCTGCACACCCCGCTGATGGCAGTGACCAATGCGATCTCGGCCATCATCATCGTCGGCGCCATGCTGGCTGCCGGCCTGACCGAGGGCACCGTGGGCCGCACCATGGGCACGCTGGCAGTCGCGCTCGCCGCGGTCAACGTGTTCGGTGGCTTCCTGGTGACGCAGCGCATGCTGGAGATGTTCAAGAAGAAGGAACCCAAGGCCAAGGCCGGCAAGGGTCATGAGGAGGGCGCCAAGTGAGCATGAACCTCGTCACCCTGCTCTACCTGCTCGCCTCGGTGTGTTTCATCCAGGCGTTGAAGGGCCTGTCCCATCCTAGCTCCGCGCGGCGCGGCAATGCCTTCGGCATGATCGGCATGGCCATCGCCGCAGTGACCACGCTGGTGCTGATCGCCAAGCTCAAGAATGAGTTCCTGGCCATCGGCGCGGGCCAGTCGTCGGTCGCCGAAGGCATGGCGCTGATCTTTGGCGCGCTGGTGGTCGGCGGCGGCATCGGCGCCTTTGTGGCGCGGCGGGTCGAGATGACCAAGATGCCCGAACTGGTGGCCGCCATGCACTCACTGATCGGTATGGCAGCGGTCTGCATCGCGGTGGCCGTGGTGGCCGAGCCGTCGGCGTTCAGCATCACGCCGCCGGGCTCGCACGATATCCCGTTTGGCAATCGCATCGAGCTGTTCATCGGCTGCTTTGTGGGTGCCATCACCTTCTCCGGTTCGGTGATCGCTTTCGGCAAGCTGTCGGGCAAGTACAAGTTCCGCCTGTTCCAGGGCGCCCCGGTGTCGTTCGCCGGGCAGCACCTGCTGAACCTGCTGCTGGCGGTGGCCATGATCGGCTTCGGCATCATCTTCTGCCTGTCGCAGGACTGGATTCCGTTCCTGCTGATGCTGGCGATCGCCTTCGTGCTGGGCGTGCTGATCATCATCCCGATCGGCGGCGCGGACATGCCGGTGGTGGTATCGATGCTCAATTCATACTCGGGCTGGGCGGCGGCGGGCATCGGCTTCTCGCTCAACAACCCGATGCTGATCATTGCCGGCTCGCTGGTGGGATCCTCCGGTGCCATCCTCTCGTACATCATGTGCCGCGCGATGAACCGCTCGTTCTTCAACGTGCTGCTTGGCGGCTTTGGCGGCGCGCCCGCGGCGGCCGCTGCCGGCGGCCAAGCGCAGCGCAACGTGAAGTCCGGCTCGGCCGACGACGCGGCCTTCCTGATGGGCAATGCCGAGACCGTGATCATCGTGCCGGGCTACGGCCTGGCGGTGGCGCGCGCGCAGCATGCGCTCAAGGAACTCACCGAGAAGCTGGTCGAGAAGGGGGTGACGGTGAAGTACGCCATCCACCCGGTGGCGGGCCGCATGCCGGGCCATATGAACGTGCTGCTGGCCGAGGCCGAGGTGCCTTACGACCAGGTCTTCGAGATGGAGGACATCAACAGCGAGTTCGGCCAGGCGGATGTGGTGCTGGTGCTGGGCGCCAACGACGTGGTGAACCCGGCCGCCAAGACCGATCCCAACTCGCCGATTGCCGGCATGCCGATCCTGGAAGCCTACAAGGCCAAGACCATCATCGTGAACAAGCGTTCGATGGCTGCCGGCTACGCGGGCCTGGACAACGAGCTGTTCTACATGGACAAGACCATGATGGTGTTCGGCGACGCCAAGAAGGTGGTGGAAGACATGGGCAAGGCGGTCGAGTAAGCACGCCGGAAGACCGGATACGGGCAGCCGCCCGTATCCACCGCCACGAAAAGCGCGACACTGTCGCGCTTTTTTTCCATCCCGCCGCGGTCCGGTTGCGCAGGAGCGCGAGCGCGCTATACTGGTTTCCGGTCACCGGCCATGGCACGCGCCGGTCATCCAAAAAGGGCCAGGTGTAGTCCAGCGCGGTGGGCCGCTCCGAACCGATCCGTCCGCTGGCCTTGCCGCGCCGGATCCCCAGCCGCGCCAAACCACCCGCCCGAAGTGTCTGCCGACACCGGAGCCGAACGCAACATGACATTCAACCCCCAGGACAGGAATCTGTCGGTCTTCCATCACCCGATCCTCACGGTGCTCGTCGACGACAGTAAATCGTTCATCGACAGCCTGGCGTTCCAGATGGATCCGTCGCGGCCGGTGGTGACCTTCACCGATCCCCGCGAAGCCCTGCAATGGATCCGCGAGACCTACACCACACGCTCGACCGGCTTCCTGCCCGTGCGGGTCACGCACGACGACCTGACCTTCCTGACCGAGCGGCGCACCGTGCAGCTCGATATCGACCGCATCTACCGGCAAATCCACGATTACAACCGCTTTGTGCAGCCTGGCGTGATCGTGGTGGATTATTCGATGCCGCAGATGAACGGGCTCGAATTCTGCCAGGCCCTGCAGGACCTGCCGTGCAAGACCATCCTGCTGACCGGCACCGCCGACGAAGGCATTGCCGTGCAGGGCTTCAACCACGGGCTGATCGACCGCTACGTGAAGAAGCACGACAGCAATATGGTGGAGCGGCTCGACCAGGAGATCGACGCGCTCCAGCAGCAGTATTTCGCCACCCTGTCGCGCACGCTGCGCGACCTGCTGACGCGCCACTCGTTTTCCTTCCTGTCGGATCCGGCGATCTGCGAGCGGGTGCGCCAGGTCACCGCGCGCTACGGCTTTGTCGAGTACTACCTCTACCCCAACCCGGCCGGCATCCTGATGCTGACGGCGCAGGGCCAGGCCACGCTGATGGTGATCGAGACGCGCGCCGGCCTGATCAACCAGGTGGAATCCGCGGAGGCTTACGATGCGCCGGCGGCCCTGATCGAGGGACTGCGCGAGGGCCGCATCGTGCCTTTCTTCTGGCCGGGCAACGGCATGTACACGCCGGCCTGCATCGACTGGGAGCAATATTGCCTACCGGCCGAGCGCTGCGAAGGGCGTGAGGATTATTTCTACGCGCTGTTCGACCTGCCGCGCCATTTGCTGCAGGAGCCGGTGGTCAGCTTCCAGGGCTTCCTGGACGATTTTGCCCGTCACCCCGAGCGGGTCACCGGGCGCGCGCCGCGCTAAGCCGGGTAGCACGACGAGACAGGAGAGGCCAACTCCCCTGTCCTGGCCGCATCAGGCCGAAGGCTGCGCCGGGGCGCTGCGGTTGCCGCCTCGCACCATGTCGAAGCGGAACAGCCGGCACTCGATGTTGCCGTTGTACAGCGGCGTGCGGCGCGACTCCTTGAGCCGCAGGCGGCGCGGCAGCGTCAGGTCGCCCGTGAACACCCATGCCTGCCAGCCAGCGAAATGCTGCTTGAGCGTGGTGGCAAAGGCGCTGGCGAACTGATTGGCGGCTTCGTCGTCGATCTCGTCGACCGGCGCTTCGTCCATCGGCCGGCGGCGTTCTCCCCGCACGGCAATCCGCTCGCCATACGGCGGGTTCATCAGCATCAGGCCGGGCGCCGCGAACGGCGGCTGCGCAAAGCGCGCATCCACCTGCTTCAGGCGCACTTCGCCCGGCAAGCCCGCGCGTTCCCAGTTGGCTTGCGACATCGACAGCAGGTCGGTGGAAATATCGCTGCCTGCAAGCTCCAGGGGCTCGGACGCAACGCGTTTGCGCGCTGCCTCCTCATCGTCCCGCGCAGCCGCCTTCAGCGCATTCCACGTTTTGTTGTCGGCGCCCTTGAGGCGCTCGAAGCCAAAGCTGCGGTTCGCGCCAGGAGCGAGGCCGAGGGCCACCTGGGCCGCTTCCACCAGGAAGGTGCCGCTGCCGCACATCGGATCGTAGAACGGGCGTTCGGTCTGGCCTGGCACCCAGCCGGCGAGGCGCAAGATGCCGGCGGCCAGGTTTTCCTTCAGCGGCGCCTCGCCCTTCTCCAGGCGCCAGCCCCGCTTGAACAGCGGCTCGCCCGAGGTGTCGAGGTAGAGCGTGCAATCGTGTTCGGTCAGGTGGGCATAAATCCGCACATCCGGATTCACGGTATCGACGCTGGGGCGCTCGCCCAGGCGCTCGCGCATGGCGTCGCACACGCCATCCTTGATGCGCAGCGCGATGAAATTCAGGCTCTGCAACGGCGAGCGATGCGACGTGACGTCCACCCGGAGCGTATCGTCCGTCGAGAACCACTGATCCCAGCGCTGGGCGCGCACGAGGTCATAGATGTCGTCTTCGCGCCGGTAGCCGCGGTTGGCGACCCGCATCAGCACCCGGCTGGCAATGCGCGAGTGCAGGTTGACCGCATAGGCCGCGGCCATCTCGCCCGAGAAAGTGACGCCACCGGGCATTTCGCGATGGACCTGGATGGGGGCGAGCCTGGCCAGGCCGGGCCGGGCTGCGATCTCGTGCAACTCTTCGGCAAGTGCGCTCTCGAGGCCGCGCGGGCAGGAGGCAAAAAAGGCTTGGGACATGGCTTGGGAATTCCTGCAAACAAAAACGTCCGCCGTAGCGGACGGGGTCAGATAGCGCGCAGTGTACCGCGCTCCGGGGCTTCAGCCCGCCGCGAGCGCGCGATCGAGGAAGTCCAGGCGGTCCTGGCCCCAGAAAGGCTGGCCGTCATAGACGTACCACGGCGCGCCGAACGCGCCGATGGAAACCGCGTCCTGCGTGTGCTGCGTATAGGCTGCCTGCACGGCCTGCGCGTCGCTCGCCTTGAGCAGCGCCGTGCCTTCCAGGCCGATGCTGTCGGCCAGCTGCGCCAGCGTGGCGGCGTCGGCGATATTGCGTTGCTCGGCCCACAGGGCACGGCCAATGACGCCGATCAGCTCCATCGCGCGGGCAGTGCCGTGGGCCAGCTGCACGGCGATGACCAGCTTGCTGGCGGCGTCACCGGAGACCGGGAAAAAGGTTGGCTGCGGGTTCAGCGGCAGGCCGAGGAATTCGCTCCAGCGGGCCAGCTCGACCAGCCGGTAGGCCTGGCGCTGCGGCGGACGCTGCGCCAGCGGCAAGCCGCCCGAAACGGAGAACACGCGGCCCAGGTCGCAGGGCTTGATATTGACCTGCACGCCATGCTTGGCCGCAATCGCGGTGAAGCGTTCGTGGCCAAGGTAGACGAAAGGCGATTGCGGGGTGAGGTAGTAGTCGACCTGCTTGCTCATCATGTCCTCTGGACGGGGTGGGGCGAGACAACCGCGCGGGCAATGCGGTAATGCTGCGTGAAACGAATTAAATACGATACGAGAAAAAACCGAAACCCGGCGGCCCGCGAAGACGACGCGCGCGGGAGCCGGCCGGCGCTCGTCAGAACGGCTTGACCACCACCAGGATCACCACCGCCAGCAACACCAGCACCGGCAACTCGTTGAACCAGCGATAGAACGTATGCGACCGCGCATTGCGCCCGCCTTCGAACTTTTTCAGCAGCACGCCGCAGCCGTGGTGATAGCCGATCAGCACCACGACCAGCGCCAGCTTGGCATGCATCCAGCCCTGCCCCGGACCGCGCCCGATGCCGTAGCCGATGTACAGCCACAGCCCGAACACCAGCGCCGGCACCGCCAGCATGGTCATGAAGCGGTAGAGCTTGCGCGCCATCAGCAACAGTCGCTGCACGCTGGCCGGCTCGCGCTCCATGGCGAGGTTGACGAAGATGCGAGGCAGGTAGAACAGGCCAGCGAACCAGGAGACAACGAAGACGATGTGCAGCGCTTTAACCCAGAGCATCTGGCCTTTTTCTAATTGGGTTCCCGTGGGAACAGTGGGGACAGCGGGGACAGCGGGGATCCGCGACGAGATGCGCAACGCATCCCGTTCAGGTACGGATCTCGCCGTGGCCGAACACCACGTACTTCAGCGAGGTCAGGCCCTCCAGCCCCACCGGGCCGCGCGCGTGCAGCTTGTCGTTGGAGATGCCGACCTCGGCGCCCAGGCCATACTCGAAGCCATCGGCGAAGCGCGTCGACGCATTGATCATCACGCTGGCCGAGTCCACCTCGCGCAGGAAGCGCATGCCGGTGGTGTAGTTCTCGGTGATGATGGAATCGGTATGCGCCGAGCCGTAGGTGTTGATGTGCTCGATGGCCTCGTCCAGCCCGGCCACCGTGCGGATCGCCAGCACCGGCGCCAGGTACTCGAGCCGCCAGTCTTCCTCGGTGGCGTCGACCAGGCCGGTGAAGCCGGCCGCTTCCAGCGTGGCGCGGGTGGCGGCGCAGACACGCAACTCCACGCCCTTTTCCTGGTAGATGCGGCACAGCGGCGGCAGCGCCGCGGCGGCGACATCGCGCGCGACCAGCAACGTCTCCATGGTGTTGCAGGGCGCGTAGCGCTGGGTCTTGGCGTTGTCGGCAACGCGCACCGCCTTGTCCAGGTCGGCGTCGGTATCGATATAGACGTGGCAGATGCCGTCCAGGTGCTTGATCATGGGCACCCGCGCTTCTTCCATCAGGCGCGCGATCAGGCTCTTGCCGCCGCGCGGCACGATCACGTCGACGTATTCGGTCATGGTGATGAGGCGGCCGACCGCGGCGCGGTCGGTGGTCGAGATCACCTGCACCGCTTCGGGCGG
>NZ_BAAILO010000250.1:43620-91361 GCF_054589115.1 Cupriavidus sp. 8B
GGCCCTCGGCCACCAGTGCGGCCAGCGCGGTGTTGGAGTCGATCGCCTCGGAGCCGCCGCGCAAGATGGTGGCGTTGCCCGACTTCAGGCACAGCGCGGCTGCATCGATGGTCACGTTGGGGCGCGACTCGTAGATGATGCCGATGACGCCCAGCGGCACCCGCATCTGGCCCACCTGGATGCCGGTGGGACGGAATTTCATGTTGCTGATCTCGCCGATCGGGTCCGCCAGCGCGGCGATCTGCTCCAGGCCGGCGGCCATGGTGTCGATGGCCTTGTCCGAAAGCGTCAGGCGGTCGATAAAGGCAGCATCCTGGCCGTTGGCGCGGGCACGTTCCACATCGCCGGCGTTCACGGTCTTCAAGTGCGCGGCGTCGCGGCGGATGGCGGCGGCGATGGTCAGCAGCGCGCGATTCTTGTCGGCGGTGGAGGCGCGCGCCATGGCGCGGGAGGCGGCGCGGGCCTGCTGGCCGACGCGGTCCATGTACTGCTTGAGATCGAGCTCGTTCATATTCCTGGCCAGGGGACCCGGCCCTCAATGCTTGGTTTTTTGTCGGCTACGGCTGGCAATGCTGGCAGTGCAGGCAACTGGCGATCCGTCGCCGTTGACTGCGCCGCGGGCTTACCGGGCGATGGTCAGCGCCAGCTGCAGCAGGCCATCCCAGGGTTCGGCCGGCATGCCCTCGGCGCGCAGGCCCTTGACCTGCCGGTCCAGCTTGGCGGCCATGCCCAGCGCCGCTTCCAGCTGCGCCAGCGAGAGGCGCTGCGCGGCCTGCGGCACCAGCTTTTCGCGCGGGCCCCAGACACGCAGTTCGCGCGTCAGGACGCCGATCTGCTTGCCTGCCGCCAGCCCTTGCCGGACCTTGGATAATACGCGAATTTCCTCGGTCAGCGCCCACAGCACCAGCACCGTGGCCTCCCCCTCCCCGCGCAGCCCTTCGAGCATGCGCACCAGGCGCGGCACGTCGCCGCTCAGCATGGCTTCGGAGAGCTTGAAGACGTCGTAGCGGGCCACGTTGAGCACCGCATCGTGCACCTGCTCGAAGCTCAGCGGGCCTGCGGGATACAGCAGCCCGAGCTTCTGGATTTCCTGGTGGGCGGCCAGCAGGTTGCCTTCGACCTTGTCGGCGATGAACTGCAGCGCGCGCCGGCCCGGTTCGCCGGGCTCGACCCGCTGCTGCTGCAGCGCCAGCCGCTCGCCGACCCAGGCGGGCAGCCGGGTGCGGTCAACCGAATCGACCTTGATCGACACGCCGGCGGCGTCCAGCGCCTGGAACCAGGCCGACTTGGCCGTGGCGAAGTCCAGCCGCGGCAGTGTGATGAACATGACCACGTCCGGCGAAGGCTGGGCAGCCACCGCGCGCAGCGCCTCGCCGCCGTCCTTGCCGGGCTTGCCGGAGGGAATCCGCAACTCGACGATCTTGCGGTCGCCGAACAACGACATCGATTGCTGCGCCTGCACCACATGGCCCCAGTTGAAGCCGCGCTCGGACGACAGCACCTCGCGCTCCGTGAAGCCAGACTCGCGCGCGGCCTGGCGCAGGCGGTCGACCGCCTCGAGCACCAGCAGGTGCTCGTCGCCATGCACCACGTAGAGCGGTGCCAGGCCGCGTCCCTTGGCCTGGCGCAGGTGCGCTTCGAGTCCGTCGAGCTTGAGCTGCATGCCGTGCGCTTCTTTCCTCTGTCCTTACCGTGTTGGGCTTTCCGGGCGGCGCTTGTTGCGCGGCTCAGATGGCCTTGACCGCGCTCAGCCGGCGAATCAGCTGCTGCACGATGTCACGCTGCATATCGCGATAGAGCTGCTGCTCTTCGTAATCCTTGGCCAGCGTGTTGGCTTCGTTGTAGGTCAGGTCGCGCGTGAGCACCAGCTGCGACGGCGCGATCAGTTCCTGGCCGCCGGCATCGCGCAGGCGGAAGGTGAAGCGCTGCGTCAGGCGGTATTCCCGCACCACGCCGGTGGTGGTGATCGACAGCACCGTCTTGGTACGCGTGTCCTGCAGCACATCGAGCAGGGCATCCGCTTCTTTCGGGTCGGTCACGATCTGCGTGTCCGAGCCGTTGCGGATGGCGCGGCGCAAATCGGAGCCCATCAGCGTATTGGGCGGAATGCTCACATACAGCCGCTTGAACGCGAAGTCCGCGTTGCCGCGCATGTGAAACCCGCAGCCGCCCAGCAGGCCGGCCAGCAGCAGCGTGGCCAGGACCTTGCGGCGGCCCTGCAGCGGTCGATCCAGCTTCTGTCCATCCATATGGGCAGCTCCCTTGTTGGCTTCTCTCGGCGCTGGTTAGAGCACCACGTTAAAGAACCACGTTAACCAGGCGGCCCGGGACCACCACGATCTTCTTCGGCGCGGCGCCGTCGGCAAACTTGGCAACGATCTCGCTGGCAGCAGCCATGGCCTCGATGGCCGCGCGCTCGGCATCGGCCGGCACCTTCAGGCTGCCGCGCACCTTGCCATTGATCTGCAGCACGAGGTCCAGCTCGCTTTGCACCAGCGCGGATTCGTCCACCTGCGGCCAGGCTGCGTCGAGCAGGTCGCCGTACTGCGTGGCGTAGCCCAGTTCCTGCCACAGCCCGTGGGTGACGTGCGGCACCACCGGGTACAGCACGCGCAGCAGGATGCCCAGGCACTCGCGGCGCGCGGCGGGCGTGGCCTCCTTGGCGTCCTCCAGCGCGTTGAGCATCTTCATGGTGGCGGACACCACCGTGTTGTACTGGATGCGCTGGTAGTCGTAGTTGGCCTGCTTGAGCACGCTGTGGATCTCGCGGCGCAGCGCTGCATCGGCGTCGCCGGACGGCGCACCATTGCCGCCCGCGGCGATCGCCTCGGCGTTGGCATAACCGTAGTTCCACACCCGGCGCAGGAAGCGCGAGGCGCCCTCCACGCCCGAGCCGCTCCACTCGAGCTGCTGCTCGGGCGGCGCGGCGAACATGACGAACAGGCGCGCGGTATCGGCGCCGTACTGGTCGATCAGGGCCTGCGGGTCGATGCCGTTGTTCTTGGACTTCGACATCTTCTCCACGCCGCCGATCACCACCGGCTGGCCATCGGCCTTGAGCACGGCGCCCAGCGGGCGGCCGCGCTCATCGGTGCTGACATCGACTTCGGCCGGGTTGTACCAGGTCTTCTTGCCGGCCGCGTCCTCGCGGTAGTAGGTGTCGTTGAGCACCATGCCCTGCGTGAGCAGGTTCGAGAACGGCTCGTTGAACGTGACCAGGCCCATGTCGCGCATGACCTTGGTCCAGAAGCGGGCGTACAGCAGGTGAAGGATCGCGTGCTCGATGCCGCCGATGTACTGGTCCATCGGCATCCAGTAGTCGTTGCGGCCGTCGACCATGGTGGCCGCATCCGGGCAGGTATAGCGCATGTAATACCAGCACGAATCGATGAAGGTATCCATGGTGTCGGTCTCGCGGCGCGCCGGCTTGCCGCACGATGGGCAGGTGCACGCGAGGAAACGCGGATCCTTGGCCAGCGGGTTGCCGGTGCCGTCCGGCACCAGGTCTTCCGGCAGCACTACCGGCAGGTCCCGCTCCGGCACCGGCACCACGCCGCAGTCGTCGCAATGGATCAGCGGGATCGGCGTGCCCCAGTAACGCTGGCGCGAGATGCCCCAGTCGCGCAGGCGCCAGGTGATCTTCTTTTCGCCCAGGCCCTTGGCGCCCAGATCGGCTGCGATGGCTTCCACCGCGGCCTTGTAGTCCAGGCCGTCGTATTTGCCACTATGGATGCAGGTGCCGTGTTCCTTGTCGCCGTACCATTCCTGCCAGGCTTCGGTGGAGAACGGCTGGCCCTTGACGTCGACCACTTGCTTGATCGGCAGGCCGTACTTGTTGGCAAAGGCAAAGTCGCGCTCGTCGTGCGCGGGCACGCCCATCACGGCGCCGTCGCCGTAACTCATCAGCACGTAGTTGCCGACCCACACCTCGACCTGCTCGCCGGTGAGCGGGTGCACCACCTTCAAGCCGGTGGGCATGCCCTTCTTTTCCATGGTCGCCATATCGGCTTCCGCCACCGAGCCATGCTTGCACTCGTCGATAAAGGCGGCCAGCTCAGGATTGGTGGCGGCGGCATGGGTGGCCAGCGGGTGCTCGGCGGCGACCGCGCAGAAGGTCACGCCCATGATGGTGTCGGCGCGCGTGGTAAACACGTACAGCTTGCCGTCGCCGATCAGCTTGCCGTCGTCGCCGGCGATGGCATGTGGGAAGGCGAAGCGCACGCCCACGCTCTTGCCGATCCAGTTCTGCTGCATGATCTTGACGCGCTCGGGCCAGCCCAGGTCGTCCAGATCGCCGAGCAGTTCCTCGGCATAGTCGGTGATGCGCAGGTAGTACATTGGGATCTCGCGCTTTTCAACCAGCGCGCCCGAGCGCCAGCCGCGCCCGTCGATGACCTGCTCGTTGGCCAGCACGGTCTGGTCGACCGGGTCCCAGTTCACCGTACCGGTCTTGCGGTAGGCGATGCCTTTTTCCAGCATCTTGAGGAACAGCCACTGGTTCCAGCGGTAGTAGTCCGGGCTGCAGGTCGCGACTTCGCGCGACCAGTCGATGGCCAGGCCCATCGACTGCATCTGCCGCTTCATGTAGGCGATGTTGTCGTAGGTCCAGGCCGCCGGCGCCACGCCATTGTTGAGCGCGGCGTTTTCCGCCGGCATGCCGAACGCATCCCAGCCCATCGGCATCAGCACGTTGTGCCCGTTCATGCGCAGGTGGCGCGCCATCACGTCGTTGATGGTGTAGTTGCGCACGTGGCCCATATGCAGCTTGCCCGACGGGTAAGGCAGCATCGAGCAGGCATAGAACTTGGGCTTCTCGCTGCCGTCGGCCAGCTTCGCCTCTTCCGACACACGGTAGGCATCGATGGCTTGCCAGTGTTGCTGGGCGGCTTGTTCAACGGCGGAGGGAAGGTATTTGTCTTGCATGTTCAGGACAACGGCGCGGTGCGTTGGCGTGCGAAAAGCGTGGAAAAGATTAGCGGCGGGCAAGCCTTCCGGCGCCCGCCTGCACTGGAGCGGCGAAAGTGCCGATTATAACCGTCGGCACTTGCGGCGCAGGGCCTGCCGGGGCCTTACTTCAGGCCGAGTACGTCCTGCATGTCGAACAGGCCGGTGGGCTTGTCGGCCAGGAAGCGCGCCGCGCGTAGCGCGCCCTCGGCATACGACTGGCGGCTGGACGACTTGTGCGTGATCTCGATGCGCTCGCCGATGCCGGCGAACATCACGGTGTGGTCGCCCACGATATCGCCGCCGCGCACGGTGGCAAAGCCAATGGAGTTGGGGTCGCGCGGCCCGGTGTGGCCTTCGCGGGAGAACACGCCGCAGGTCTTCAGATCGCGGCCCAGCGCCTTGGCCACCACCTCGCCCATCGCCAGCGCGGTGCCCGACGGGGCATCCACCTTATGGCGGTGGTGCGCCTCGATGACTTCGATGTCGTAGCCGGAAGAAAGCAGCTTGGCGGCGACTTCGAGCAGCTTGAACGTGGCGTTGACGCCCACGCTCATATTGGCCGAGAACACCACGCCGATGTGCTTGGCAGCTTCGGCGATGGCGGCACGGCCGGCGTCGTCGAATCCGGTGGTGCCGGTGACCACCTTGACGCCCAGGCGCCTGGCCGCTGCCAGGTGCACGAGCGTGCCCTCGGGCCGGGTGAAGTCGATCAGGCAGTCCGCACCGGCAAGGGCAGCCTCGATATCCGAGGTGACCGCCACGCCGGTGGTACGGCCCAGCAGCAGCCCGGCATCCTGGCCCAAGGCCGGGGCGCCCGGTACATCCAGCGCGCCCGACAGGGTGAAGCCTTCGGTGGCGAGTACGTGTTCGATCAACATGCGGCCCATGCGGCCGGAGGCACCTGCGATGGCGATATTCATGGCGTGTCAGCAGTCAAAAAAACAAGCCGGCCGCGTGACGCGGCCGGCATTCGGGCCTGGCGGCTCAGTTGGTCGGGCTGGCGGCCGCCGGCGCGGCGGCAGCAGGCGCGGCGGCGGGGGCTGCATCCGGGGCTGCGGCCGGAGTTGCGGCGGGGGCTGCATCCGGGGTTGCTGCCGGGGTCGCCGCCACTTCCGAAGCCGCGGCAACGGTTTCGGCCGGCGCCTTAGGCGTCGGTGCCTTGCCCGCCTGCATGGCCTTCATGCCGTCGATTTCGGCAATCAGCTCGTATTCGGACGGCAACTCGTCGCCGCCGAACTTGGTCAGCTTGTCGCCATCGAAGAAGACGGTATAGCGGCGCTGCTGCACCACCGGCGTATTGCCCCGGCGGAACGAGAACACGTAGTCCCAGCGGTTGCCGTGGAACACATCGGCCAGCAGCGGCGTGCCGAGCAGGAACTTGACCTGCTCGCGCGTCATGCCTTCACGCAGCTGGGCGGCGGCTTCACGCGAGACAAAGTTGCCTTGCACGATGTTGATACGGTACGGCGTGATCGCGTTGGCGACCTTGCGCGACGTATTGTCATAGGTGGAGCACGCTGCCGTTAGCAGGGTAGCTGCAGC
This sequence comes from Cupriavidus sp. 8B, assembly GCF_054589115.1. Classification (NCBI taxonomy): domain Bacteria; kingdom Pseudomonadati; phylum Pseudomonadota; class Betaproteobacteria; order Burkholderiales; family Burkholderiaceae; genus Cupriavidus; species Cupriavidus sp. 8B. Next base: position 50,110 of record NZ_BAAILO010000250.1, read on the forward strand.
CAGCACAGTAGTAACCAGCGTCGGACGCATGGCGGACGAACGAAATGAACGCATGTATCTCGCTTCTAGAAGGGAGAGAAAAGTGCCGATTCAGGCCCTCACGGTGTTGGCCATGAGGCGGCAGCGGCGATGGATCATCGCGAGCGCAGCCTAGGGCAGGTGACCGAGCCCCAGGCAACCGCCGGGGCGACTTTTGCCGCCAAAACCCTTATGATTCAATTATCCAGACATTGTACTCTAGGGAGTCACGCCCATGCCGAGTCCGGCGGACCTCAAAAATATCGGTCTTAAAGCGACCGTACCCCGTCTGAAGATCCTCGAGATCTTCCAGACCAGCGAGCAGCGCCACCTGAGCGCGGAAGACGTTTACCGCATCCTGCTCAACGAACAAATGGATATCGGCCTCGCAACCGTCTATCGCGTGCTGACCCAGTTCGAGCAGGCTGGACTGCTGTCGCGCAACAACTTCGAATCCGGCAAAGCCATTTTCGAGCTGAATGAAGGCAAGCACCACGACCACCTGGTCTGCATCGATTGCGGCCGCGTGGAGGAATTCTACGACTCCGAAATCGAGCGCCGCCAGCAAAGCATCGCGACCGAGCGCGGCTTCGCGCTGCACGAACACGCATTGTCGCTCTATGGCAGCTGCACCAAGCACGAGTGCCCCCACCGGGCCAAGCGCTAAGCCAGCCGCGATTTCCCCGCGAGCATAAAAAAACCGGCGCCAGCGCCGGTTTTTTTATTGCAAGCCTGCCTCACGATTCCAGCTGATCGTGCTCGGCAACGATGTGCAGGCCACGCGCAACCGCCGGCACGCCGACGAATTCGCCCACGACCTGGCGGAACAGCCCGCGTGCCCACACCAGCATTGGATGGGTATTGCGGCTGCGGTGCCAGAACATGTTCAGGCCCAGCGTGGTATTGAGTTCCGCCGGCAAGGGGAAGGCCTTGAGGCCGTAGGTCTCGCAAGCCATGTCCTTGGTCAGCGCATTGACCGTGAAGATCATGTCGGTCTGCGCGGCCAGTTCCGACTGCGCGCGCCAGGAATGCACCGTCAACGTCGCATTGCGCTTGAGGCCGCGCTGCTGCAAGGCGTAGTCCAGCGGGATCAGCGACGGTGCCGGACGGCCGTTGCCGCCCGAATGCGCCATGAAGATGTGGCCGCAGTCGAGATACTGTTCCAGCGTGCAAGTGCCCTTGAGCACCGGATGGTTTTTCCGCGCGCAAACCCAGAGGTTGAGCGAGGTAACCATCTCTTCCACGATTTCGGGATGCCGGGTCGGGAACGGCGAGAACGCCAGGTCCAGTTCGTTGCCACGCATGGCGGCAACATCCGACTCCCAGGAATGGGATTCGACCAGCTTGATATGCAACTCCGGCGCCAGTTGCTTGATGCGCAGGATGAAGCGGTTGAAGACCGTATCGCCCAACTCGGCGGCAAAGCCGATGTTGAGGGTGCCGGTAGCGACGGCGGGGTCGAAATTATCGGCGTCGCCCTCGTTGATCGAGGACCACAGGTCCAGCATGTCGCGAATCTTCGGCCCCAGTTCCAGGGCCCGCGGCGTCGGCGTCAGGCCGTGCGGCACGCGGATGAAAAGGGGATCGTCGAAAATCTCGCGCAGGCGACCCAGCGAATGCGAAACCGCGGGTGCGGTCATATGCATTTTTTCCGCGACATAGGTCGCGTTTCGCTTGCTGAGCAGCTCGGTAAAAATCACGAGCAGCTTGGTATCCACATTCACCATGATCTCACCCAGGTTGGATTGGGAATTGGGAATGACCGTATCGTCACTTGCATTGGCTGCGCATCGGTATATCCAGCACTTTCACAGTGTAAGAGCAAAGTCGGGAACGGAACAGGAATTCCGCGCCCGCCCCTAGCACCGTGCCGGTCTTTGTCCTTGCGCCGGGATCCTGGCGGAAGGCTTGCCTAGGCTGCCGATAGCTGGAGTTGCAGGCAGACGACAAAGCGGCATTCCAGGGAATGCCGCTTTGTTCCGTGCGCAAACCAACCTATCCAGGCAAGCTTACTTGGCGACGACGCGAGCCATTTCCAGCACCTTGTTGGAATAGCCCCACTCGTTGTCGTACCAGCTCACGATCTTGACGAAGGTCGAGTCCAGCGCGATGCCGGCTTCGGCGTCGAAGATCGAGGTGCGTGCATCGCCGCGGAAATCCGTGGCAACCACCTTGTCTTCGGTGTAACCCAGCACGCCCTTGAGCGCGCCCTGGCTCTGTGCCTTCATTTCGGCGCAGATCTCGGCGTAGGTAGCACCCTTTTCCAGCTCGACGGTCAGGTCGACCACCGACACGTCGGAGGTCGGCACGCGGAACGACATGCCGGTCAGCTTCTTGTTCAGCTCAGGAATCACCACGCCCACGGCCTTGGCAGCGCCAGTGCTCGACGGAATGATGTTTTCCAGGATGCCGCGGCCACCGCGCCAGTCCTTGTTGGACGGGCCGTCGACGGTCTTTTGCGTGGCGGTGGTGGCGTGCACGGTGGTCATCAGGCCACGCTTGATGCCCCACTTGTCGTTGAGCACCTTGGCGACCGGCGCCAGGCAGTTGGTGGTGCAGCTGGCGTTGGAGATGATCGCTTCGCCCTTGTACGTGCCGTGGTTCACGCCGTACACGAACATCGGGGTGTCGTCCTTGGACGGGGCCGACATGATCACCTTCCTGGCGCCCGCGTCGATGTGCTTCTGCGCGCCTTCCTTGGTCAGGAAGATGCCGGTGGACTCGATCACCACGTCGGCGCCGATCTCGCCCCACTTCAGCTCGGACGGATCCTTGACGGCGGTCAGGCGGATCTTCTTGCCGTTGACGATCAGGGTGTTGCCGTCGACCGACACTTCGCCGTCGAAGCGGCCGTGCACCGAGTCGTACTTCAGCATGTAGGCCAGGTAGTCGGGCTCGAGCAGGTCGTTGATGCCGACCACTTCGATTTCCTTGAAGTTGGCGGCGGCAGCGCGGAACACCATGCGCCCGATGCGGCCGAAGCCGTTGATGCCGATCTTGATGGTCATGTTTATCTCCTGAGTAGGCTAACGATCGATGGATGCGGGAAAGCGTCTGCCGGCCCGCGCGGCCGAGTCGACCGCTGCGCGGGCCCGGGAATGCCTGTTACTGGCCGAGCGTGTCGCGCACGGTGCGCACGACGTTCTCGACTGTGAAGCCGAAGTGCTTGAACAATACGCCAGCGGGAGCCGATTCGCCGAAGGTGTCGATGCCCACCACGGCCTGGACCTGGTACTTCCACCAGAAATCCGTCACACCGGCTTCCACCGCCACGCGCGGCACGCCGGCCGGCAGCACCGATGCCTTGTAGGCGGCGTCCTGCTTGTCGAATACCGTGGTTGCCGGCACCGAGACCACCCGCACGTGCACGCCGTCGGCAGCCAGTTGATCAGCGGCGCCCACGGCCAGGCCGACTTCCGAGCCGGTGGCGATGATCACGGCGTCCGGGCGGCCGGTCTTGGCGTTGGCGCCGTCGCGCAGCACGTAGCCGCCGCGCGCGATATTGGCGCGGGTGGTGTCGTCACGCTTCTGGAACGGCAGGTTCTGGCGGCTGAAGATCAGGCAGCTCGGGCCGTTCTCGCGGCGCACGGACTGGGCCCAGGCCACCGCGGTTTCGGTAGTGTCGGCGGTACGCCACACATCCATGTTGGGGATCAGGCGCAGGCTGGCGACGTGCTCGATCGACTGGTGGGTCGGGCCGTCCTCGCCCAGGCCGATGGAGTCGTGGGTGAACACGAACAGCGTGCGGATCTTCATCAGCGCCGCCATGCGCAGGGCATTGCGGCTGTAGTCGGAGAAGGTCAGGAACGTGCCGCCATAAGGGATGTAGCCACCATGCAGCGTGATGCCGTTCATGATGGCGCTCATGCCGAACTCGCGCACGCCGTAGTTGATGTGGGTGCCCCAGGCATCGCCGCGCACGGCCTTGCTGCCCGACCAGTTGGTCAGGTTGGAGCCGGTCAGGTCGGCCGAGCCGCCCAGGAATTCCGGCAGCACCGGCGCGAGCGCCTCGATGGTGTTCTGGCTGGCCTTGCGGGTGGCGATGGTTTCCGCCTTTTCCTCGCACTTGGCCAGGAACGCGTCCACGGCAGCGTCGAACGCGCCGGGCAGCTCGCCGCGCATGCGGCGCTGGAATTCGCCGGCTTCGTACGGGAAGCGCTCGGCATAAGCCTCGAACAGGGCGTTCCAGGCCTTTTCCAGCGAACCGCCGCGGGCCTTGGCATCCCATGCCGTATAGACTTCGGCCGGCAGCTCGAACGGGGCGTGGGCCCAGCCCAGCGCCTCGCGCGTGGCCAGGATTTCGGCACCACCAAGCGGCGCGCCATGCACATCGTGGCCGCCTTCCTTGTTGGGCGCGCCCTTGCCGATCAGGGTACGGCAGCAGATCAGGGTCGGGCGGTCGCTGTACTTGGCTTCGGCGATGGCGGCGTCGACGGCGGCGGCGTCATGGCCGTCCACCGCGCGGATGACATTCCAGCCGTAGGCTTCGAAACGCTTCGGGGTGTCGTCGGCGAACCAGTGCACCACGTCGCCATCGATCGAGATGCCGTTGTCGTCCCACAGCGCGACCAGCTTGTTCAGCTTCAGCGTGCCGGCCAGCGAGCAGGCCTCGTGGCTGATGCCTTCCATCAGGCAGCCGTCGCCCAGGAACACATAGGTGTGGTGGTTGACGATGTCGAAGCCGGGGCGGTTGAATTCCTCGCCCAGCAGGCGCTCGGCCAGCGCCATGCCGACCGCGTTGGTCAGGCCCTGGCCCAGCGGGCCGGTGGTGGTTTCCACGCCCGGGGTGATGCCGTATTCCGGGTGGCCAGCCGTCTTGCTGTGCATCTGGCGGAAGTTCTTCAGCTCGGCCAGGGGCAGGTCGTAGCCGGTCAGGTGCAGCAGCGCGTAAAGCAGCATCGAGCCGTGGCCGTTGGACAGCACGAAGCGGTCGCGGTCAGCCCACTCGGGGTTGCTCGGGTTATGCTTCAGATGACGGCCCCACAGCGCAACCGCGATATCCGCCATGCCCATCGGCATGCCGGGGTGGCCTGAATTGGCCTGCTGGACGGCGTCCATGGCCAGGACGCGGATGGCGTTGGCCATGAGTTGGATGGGCTGCGAAGCGTGCGGACTGGCGGCGGGATGAGCGAGGTGAGACATGCGGCGGGAACCTGGCGGCGGGAAAAGCGGAATTTTACCAGATCAAAGGGGGGAGTTCGGCCACCCGGCGGCCCCGCCTGGCGGCCATCTGCAATGGACTGAATGGCTTTCCCCCGGCGTTGGCACCACCTTGGGCCAGATTCGGCTGCTCGCGGCAGTGCGCTCGCCGTACCAGCAAATCGAGATTGGCGAGCATCCCCGCTTTGGCCGGATCTTCCGCCTCGATGGCCGCGTCATGAGCGCGGAAGCGGACGCCTTCATCCAGCACGAGCTGATGGTGCACCCCATGGCCGTGGCCCATGGTGCGGCGCGCTGCGCGCTGGTGGTGGGTGGCGGCGACGGCGGCTCGGCGCATGAATTGCTGCGCCTGCCCTTCATGCGCGAGGTGGTGGTGGCCGAACTCGACCCCGATGTCGTGACGCTGGCCCGGGCCTGGCTCGATGGCATCCACCAGGGTGCCTTCGACGATCCGCGCGTGCACCTCGCCATCGGCGACGCGCTCGGCTTGATGGAAGCCTTTGGGCGCGCGGGGCGGCAGTTCGACCTGATCGTATTCGATTTGACCGAGGCCGACGACGGCAGCCCGGCGGCGGCGCTCTTCTCCGCCCACGGCCTGCAAACCGCCCGGCGCTGCCTGGCGCCCGGCGGCGCGCTGTCCGTGCACCTTGGCCCGCCGGAGCACCGCCCCGATTCAGTGCGCGTGCTCGCCGCGCGCTTGCAGCAGTGCTTTGCGCATGTCCAGCCCATCACCGCTTTCATCCCCGTCTATGGCGCGCAATGGGCCATCGCGCTGGCCAGCGACAGCCTCGATGTGCGCGGCGCCGACTCCGCGCAACTCGACGAGCGGCTGCGCGCCTGGAAGCTCGATCGCAAGCTGCGCTGCTACCACGCAGCGCTCCATCCTGCCTTGTTCGCCCTGCCCCTGCACCTGCAGGCGCTTTTCGACAGCGCCGGCGCACCCGCGTAAGATGCTCATTCGCACCGCGAGTCTTGCCGCCACGGCAAGCCCCGCGCGGCTTCCCGTAACCAGGAGACGATCATGACAAGACCGGCCAACACCCCCTGGCTCACCCCCTACCTGACGGTGGGCAACGGGCGCAGCGCGCTCGACTTCTACCACCGCGCCTTCGGTTTCAGCGCGGGGAACGTGGTCGACGAAAACGGCGTGCCGACCCACGCCGAGATGCACTACCAGGGCGAGCTCGTCGTGATGTTCGCGCCCGAAGGCGCCTGGGGCAGCACCGCGCGCGCGCCCCGCTCGCTCGGCGTCGAATGCCCGCAGACGTTCTACGTCTACTGCGACGACGTCGATGCCATGCACGCGCGCGCCGTCGCCGCCGGCGCGATCAGCCTGATGGCGCCCGCCGACCAGTTCTGGGGCGACCGCTACTGCATGGTCGAAGATCCCGACGGTTACCGCTGGGGCTTTGGCAAGCCGCTGGCCAAAGCTGCCGGCAAGAACGAGGACGGATCCGCCTGATGCCGCCTCGCTTTTTTATCGATGCCGCGTTGGCCGCCGAGACCGACATGCCACTGCCCGAGGCTGTGGTGCGCCATGTCCAGGTGCTGCGGCTCAACCCGGGCGACGACATCACCCTGTTCGACGGACGCGGCGGCAGCCATGCGGCTACCCTGGTCGATATCGGCAAGCGCCATGCGCTGGCGCGGATCGGCAGCCACGATCCGTTCGAGGCCGAGCCGCCGTTCCGCGTCACGCTGGCGCAGGGGCTGGCGGGCGGCGACAAGATGGACTGGCTGATCGAGAAATCCGTCGAGCTTGGCGTCGCCGCCATCCAGCCCCTGCAGGCGGCCCGCTCGGTGGTCCGGCTCTCGGCGGAGCGGGCGCAAAAGCGCCACGCGCACTGGCAGGCGCTGGTCGAGGCCGCATGCGAGCAATGTGGGCGCAATCGCTTGCCGGAGGTCGCGCCGGTCGCTAACTTGGAATCGTGGCTGGGCCTGCAGGCGAAGCCGGCAGCGGCCCAAGGGGCACGGCTGCTGGTATCGCCGCGGGCCCCGCAGTCGCTGGTATCGTTTGCCACCGAGCAGCGCAATGCGCTGCTGGACAGCGGCGTCACGCTGCTGATCGGGCCCGAAGGCGGGCTGGCGCCGGACGAGGAAGCAGCGGCGCTGCGCGCCGGATTCACGGGCGTGTCACTCGGGCCGCGCATCTTGCGTACAGAGACAGCCGGGCTTGCTTGCCTGGCCACGCTCAACGCGGTACTGGGCGGATTTTGACGGCACCCGGGCCATCCCGGCCCGGCGCCACTTTCACCGGAAGGAGTCGATCATGGGACTACTCGATAGCGTGCTGGGCGGAGTGTTCGGGCAGCGCGGCAGCGGCGAAGCGGGCGCTGGCGGCCTGAACCCGAAGATGATGATGGCGCTAGGCCTGCTGGCCATGCTGGCCATGCGCCACAAAGGCGCCGAAGGCAGCCCCGGGGCGGAGCATGATCCGGCCGATCCGGCCGCCAGCGCAGGTGGCCTCGGCGGGCTTGGCGGACTGCTCGGCGGGCTGATGGGCGGCGGCGCGGCCGGTGGCGCACCAGGCGGCCTGGATCTGGGCGGATTGCTCGGCGGGCTGCTGGGTGGCCAGGGCCAGGCCGGCGCCGCACCCGCGCTGGGCGCGGCGGCAGGCGGCATCGAGGCCTTGCAGCAGGTCCTGGCCCAGGCCGGCCTGGGCGAGCAGGTCAACTCGTGGATCGGCACCGGCGCCAACCAGGCGGTCTCGCCGTCCGCGCTGGCCAGCGCACTCGGCGGCACCGGCGCGCTGGAGAGCCTGGCCGAAAAGACGGGCCTGTCCCAAGAGGATGTCGCAGCCCATCTCAGCGAAGGACTGCCGGAGCTGATCGACAAGCTGACGCCGCAAGGCGAGATACCGCCGGCGGCGTAACCCCGCGCCCTGCCGGCAAAGCAAAAGGCCCGCTGCTAGCGGGCCTTTTCAATCTTGCTGTCTTCGCTGCGGGCGGCTGGCGCTCAGGCGAAGGAGTAGAACACGCGGAACTGCACCTTGCGCTCGGCCCAGAACTCGGCCGCATCGCGGAACACATCGAGCAAGACCTCGCGCCCTTCCTTGTCGAACTTCTGCGCAATCGGCAGGCCTTCGAGCACGATCACGAAACCGGGCTGCGCGCCCGCCTTGTGAATCAGGTCGGTCAGGCAATCGGCCAGCGCATCGAAATTCTTGCCGAAATGCTTGGGAAAGAGGAAGTTGGTGGCGATGGTTTCCAGCACTTCCGCCTTGCTCTGGCAGTGCGCACAGTTCGCGTACAGGAAATGCTGGCCCAGCTCCGCCGCGGCCTGGGCTAGTTCGGGCACGCGAAACGCGCGGATCGACTGGACGATGTTTGGACGCACCGTCTTGAACAGGTTCATGGCTCCCTCTTGGCTGCCGTCAGTGCCGGCTGCGGGAACGGGTGCGAGCGGCGTTTGTTGCGAGAGCTCGTTGCGGGGCATCGTCAACACGTTGTCGTAAAGATTCTGGGCCTGGGTCTGGGCCCGCTGCCAGCCATCTCCGGCGCCGCGCTCTTCGCGGGCGGCAAGGGCGTCGCCCAATCCGAAAATGTCAGTCATCATTTGGCTATCCGTTTGAAACTGTTGTAGTGGTCGTCCGTGTAGTAACAGTCGTTGGTGGCGCGTTGATCACCGCCACATACGATCCGTCGTGCTCCTCGATTTCGGCTGTTTGTCTTCACCGTGTATTCGCGGTAATAATTGCGCGACCTTTGCGGCAAGGCGCGCTCGTAGTTGCCGAACCTCGAGCCATCCTTGGCGTAGGGAAACGGGCCACCCGCTTCGATCCGCTCCAACGTGGACTGTGCCTCGTTGGGCAACTGTTGTACCGCGATGGTTCCCGTGCCGTCATCGGTCGCCTGGCGTGCCAGCACCGGCTGCGCCAGCGCGCACGACAATGCCACGCCTGCCAACACCCGGCTTGCTGCTCGCGCCAGACCGGCGACTGAAATCCATTGTGATGCGCGCTGCGTCAAAGGAATCTGGGAACCCACGTTGCTTGTCTTGATTTGAGGACACCAACAAAATGATCCCGGCGCCGCTGCGCGGTTGCCGCGCCACCTAAACTGCCTATTTTGCTTGCGCCCCGGACGGCCTGCGCGTAAATCGACAGCTTCGTCGCGCGTGTAACGAGCGCGTACTTCAAAGGCATAAGGTTACGCCCATGCTAATAAATAATCAATCCCCGCCCCCTGGCAGAGTGGAAAACCTCAATTGTTTCAACATGTTAAACAAATGTGTGCACACACTGACGCGGTGCCGGCGGCAGTAAAAAGGCGATAAAAAAGCCGGGCAAGCCCGGCTTTTGAAGACTGACGGCGGTTTAGCGCTTGGCTGCCGCGTCCACCACTACCAGCGACGTCATATTGACGATACGCCGCACCGTGGCCGAAGGCGTCAGGATGTGGACAGGCGCCTTGACGCCAAGCAGGATCGGCCCGATCGCCACATTGTTGCCCGCCGCGACCTTGAGCAGGTTGTAGGCGATGTTGGCGGCGTCGATGTTCGGGCACACCAGCAGGTTGGCCTCGCCCTTGAGGGTGCCGTCCGGCACCAGCGTGTCACGCAGCTTCGGGTCCAGCGCGCAATCGCCGTGCATCTCGCCATCCACCTCGAGATCCGGGGCACGCTCGCGCAGGATGGCCAGCGTTTCACGCATCTTCTGCGCCGACGGCGCTTCGGAGGTGCCGAAGTTCGAGTGCGACACCAGCGCCACCTTGGGGACGATGCCGAAGCGCTTGAGCTCTTCCGCGGCCATCAGGGTGATCGCGGCCAGTTGGCCGGCGGTCGGGTCGATGTTGACGTGGGTGTCGACCAGGAAGATCTGGCGGCCCGGCAGGACCAGCCCGTTCATCGCGGCGTACACCTCGTTGGAGCCACCCAGCACCTGGTCGATGTAGCGCAGGTGGGCGGCGGTGGTGCTGACCGTGCCGCAGACCATGCCGTCGGCCTCGCCCTGCTTGACCAGCATGGCGCCGATCAAGGTGGTGCGGCGGCGCATTTCCAGCTTGGCGTACTGCTGCGTGACGCCCTGGCGGGCCATCATCTTGAAGTACGCCTCGGAGTAGTCGCGGAAGCGTGCGTCGTGTTCCGGGTTGACCACGGTGAAGTCGATGCCGCCGCGCAGGCGCAGGCCAAAGCGCTCGATGCGGTGGGCGATGACGGCCGGGCGGCCGACCAGGATCGGGTTGGCCAGCTTTTCGTCGACGATCACCTGCACCGCGCGCAGCACGCGCTCTTCCTCGCCCTCGGCGAAGACGATGCGCTTCTTCTCCATGTCGACCTGGCGGGCAGCCGCGTAGATCGGCTTCATCAGGGTGCCGGAGTGGTACACGAACTGCTGCAGCTGCAGACGGTACGCGTCCATGTCCTTGATCGGGCGCGCGGCCACGCCGGACTTCATGGCGGCCTCGGCCACCGCCGGCGCGATCTTGACAATCAGGCGCGGGTCGAAGGGCTTGGGAATCAGGTACTCAGGGCCGAAGGACAGGTCCTGGATGCCATAGGCGGTGGCAACGATGTCGCTCTGTTCCTGGCGCGCCAGTTCCGCGATCGCATGCGCCGCGGCGACTTCCATCTCACGCGTGATGGTGGTCGCGCCGCAGTCCAGCGCGCCGCGGAAGATGAACGGGAAGCACAGGACGTTGTTGACCTGGTTCGGGTAGTCGGTACGGCCGGTGGCGATCACCGCGTCCGGGCGCACTTCCTTGGCCAGCTCCGGCAGGATTTCCGGGTTGGGGTTGGCCAGGGCCAGCACCAGCGGCTTGTCGGCCATGCGCTGGACCATGTCCTGCTTGAGCACGCCAGCGGCGGACAGGCCCAGGAAAATATCGGCGCCGTCGATCACTTCGGCCAGCTTGCGCTTGTCGGTCTTTTGCGAGAAACGCGCCTTTTCCGGGTCCATCAGCTCGGTGCGGCCTTCGTAGACCACGCCAGCCAGGTCGGTCACCCAGATGTTCTCGAGCTTCATGCCCAGGTCCAGCAGCAGGTCCAGGCAGGCCAGCGCCGCGGCGCCGGCGCCGGAAGCCACCAGCTTGACCTTGCTGATATCTTTGCCGACCACGGTCAGGCCATTGACCACGGCCGCGCCGACCACGATGGCGGTGCCATGCTGGTCATCGTGGAAGACGGGAATCTTCATGCGCTCGCGCAGCTTGCGCTCGACGTAGAAGCACTCCGGCGCCTTGATGTCTTCCAGGTTGATGCCGCCGAAGGTGGGCTCGAGCGCGGCGATGATCTGCACCAGCTTCTCGGGGTCCTTCTCATCGAGCTCGATGTCGAACACGTCGATGCCGGCGAACTTCTTGAACAGGCCGGCCTTGCCTTCCATCACCGGCTTGGAAGCCGCCGGGCCGATATCGCCCAGGCCCAGCACGGCGGTGCCATTGGTGATCACGCCAACCAGGTTGCCGCGCGCGGTGTAGCGAAAGGAGTTGGCCGGATCGGCCACGATTTCCTCGCACGCGGCGGCGACGCCCGGCGAGTAGGCCAGGGCCAGGTCGCGCTGGTTGGACAGCGGCTTGGTCGGCGTGACGGAGATCTTGCCCGGGGTCGGAAACTCGTGATATTCCAGGGCAGCTTTGCGCAGCGCCTCACGCTGCTGCTGCTTCAGGTCGTCTTGGGGCGTGGGCTGCTGGGGACTGGTCATCGGCGCATCTTCCGGTCGGTGGAGCCGTTAATCACGTATGGGACACGAAATGGCGGGTCGGCTCCACGTACCCGCGGTCTCTTCCTTTGGAACCTCGCATTTTATATTGTGAAATATTATTTCACAATAAGCGTTTTGCGCGAGGCACCTTTGCGTTTCGGTACAATATGCCGCATGCCGCCTGCGCTGAACAGCAGGGCGAAACCCGCAGCGGCCGCGACCCGGCGAGGTTTCCCTGGCCCTTCGCAGACTCTCCGCCGCCCCGACCCCTTCATGCCCGATTCCTCCAGCGCCCAGCTCTCCGAGTTCGACCTGATCCGCCGTTTCTTTACCCGGCCCGCACGCAAGGCGGTATTGGGCGTGGGTGACGATTGCGCGCTGATTGAAGGGCGTCCCGGCCACCACCTTGCCATCAGCACCGACATGCTGGTCAGCGGGCGGCATTTCTTTCCGGACGTGGCGCCGCGCTCACTTGGCCACAAGGCGCTGGCGGTCAATCTGTCCGACCTGGCGGCCATGGGCGCCGAGCCCCGCGCCTTCACGCTGGCGCTGGCGCTGCCCGACGCGCAAGCGGCCTGGCTGTCCGAACTGGCTGCCGGCATGCTGGAACTGGCTGACGCGCACGGCTGCGAGCTGATCGGCGGCGACACCACGCGCGGCCCGCTCACGCTGAGCCTGACGGTGTTCGGCGACGTACCCGTGCATAAGGCGCTGCGACGCGATGCCGCACGCCCCGGCGACGATATCTGGATTTCCGGCACGCTCGGCGACGCCCGCCTGGCGCTGGGCGACTTCCGTGGCGAATGGCTGCTGCCCGAGCCGGACTTCAGCCAGGTGCGCCCGCGCATGGAGACGCCCACGCCGCGCATCGCGCTGGGTATGGCGCTTCGTGGCGTGGCGCATGCGGCACTCGACATTTCCGATGGCCTGGTCGGCGACCTCGGCCATATCCTGGAGCGCTCCCAGGTCGGCGCCCTGCTCGATGTCGACGCCCTGCCGCGCTCGACGGTGCTGGCCAGCCAGCCGCAGGCGCGCCAGCTGGAATGCACGCTGGCCGGCGGCGACGACTACGAACTCTGCTTTACCGCCCCCGTGGGCGAGCGCGACCATATTGCCGCCATCGGCGCGCGGCTCGGGCTGGCGGTGACGCGTGTCGGCGCCATCACGCCCGAGGCCGGCCTGCGACTGGTTGACCGCGACGGCAACCCGAGCGCTTACAACGGCACCAGCTTCGACCACTTCGCTTCCCCCTGACAAGCGTGCGTGCGCCGTGTCATCATGCAGCCATGCGGGGCGCCAGACCCTGCCCGGACACGCTGTCCGGGATAATCTCCATCCGAACCAGACGAGCCAACCCCTGATGTCCGCCAATCCGCCCGGGCCTACCGCGCACGATCCCGCCCTGACCCTGGAAGCCGGCCAGGCCGCCAAGGTCACGCGCCCCACGGCGCGTTTCATGCTCTCGCACCCCGCTCACCTGGTCGCACTGGGCTTCGGCTCGGGACTGTCGCCAGTCGGGCCGGGCACGGTCGGCACGCTGTATGCATGGGTGTCCTACCTGGTGATCTCAATGTGGGTGCAGCCGGAAACCTGGCTGTGGCTGATCGTCGGCGGCTTTGTGCTGGGGCTCTGGGCGTGCGCGCGCACCGCGCGCGACATGGGCGTGTTTGATCACGGCAGCATGGTCTGGGACGAGATCGTCGCGTTCTGGCTGGTCATGGCCTTCGTCATGCCAACCGGGTTCTGGGGCCAGCTTGCGGCATTCCTGTGGTTCCGCCTGTTCGACATCGTCAAGCCGGCGCCCATTGGGCATCTCGACCGTAAGCTCAAGGGGCCCGGCCTGCGCGGCAGCTTCGGCGTGATGTTCGACGACATCATGGCCGCCTTCTACACGCTGCTGGTGTTCGCCCTGTGGCGTTCGCTGTGATCCGCCGCTCCCCCAACCCTAACTACTGAACCGCCATCATGCTCGTCAGCCGCTTGCTCGACCAACTCGCCGTCCAGGTCGGAATTTCCCTGAGCGAGAAGTCGCTGTTGCTCGCCACGGCGGAGTCCTGCACGGGCGGCCTGGTGGCCGCGGCCATTACGGATGTGTCGGGCTCGTCAGGGTGGTTCGAGCGGGGCTTCGTCACATACTCGAACGAGGCCAAGTCGACCATGCTGGGTGTGCCGGCCAAGCTGATCCGCGACCATGGCGCGGTCAGCGAGGAAGTGGCGCGCGCCATGGCCGAAGGGGCTCTGCTCAACAGCCGCGCCCAGGTGGCGCTATCGATCACCGGCGTGGCCGGCCCGACCGGCGGCACGCCGGAAAAGCCCGTGGGCATGGTGTGCTTCGGCTGGAGCAACCGCATCACCACCAAGATGGAAACGCAGCGTTTTCGCGGCGACCGGCAGCAGATCCGCCGCCAGGCCGCGGAATACGCCATCCGCGGCCTGCTCGAGCTGGTCCGCAACGAGGCCTGAAACCTCAGTCACGCGTGGCGGCGGCAAGGCCGCCGGCAATGCGGCGGCTCAGCCCTGCCGGAAGCGGTTGATGGTTTCACGCGTCTGCAGCGCGACGTTGCGCGCAGCGGCCGCGAAATCCTTCTCGCGGCTGGCATAGAGGATGGCGCGCGACGAATTGATCATCATGCCGGCGCCAGCGCCGGTGCGCCCGGCGCGCACGGTGGCCTCGATATCGCCGCCCTGAGCGCCGATGCCGGGGATCAGCAGCGGCATGTCGCCCACGATCTCGCGCACCTTGGCAATCTCAGCGGGGAAGGTCGCCCCCACCACCAGCGCCATCTGCCCATTGGTATTCCAGCGTGTGGCGGCCGCCTCGGCCACCACCTGGTACACGGGCTTGCCGTCCACCGGCAGGAATTGCACGTCGGAGCCGCCGGGATTGGACGTGCGGCACAGCACGATCACGCCGCGATCCGGATAGGCCAGGTACGGCTCGAGCGAATCCAGGCCCATATAGGGATTGACCGTGACCGCATCGGCCCGGTAACGCTCGAAGGCCTCGATGGCGTATTGCTGCGCGGTCGAGCCGATGTCGCCGCGCTTGGCGTCCAGGATCACGGGAATCCCGGGATGGGCGTCATGGATATAGGCGATCAGCTGCTCGAGCTGGTCTTCGGCGCGCTGCGCCGCAAAATAGGCGATCTGCGGCTTGAAGGCGCAGACCACGTCGGCGGTGGCGTCGACGATCTCGCGGCAAAAGGAGAAGATCGCGCCGCCCGTGCCCGTCATGGACAGGGGCAGCTTGCCCGGGTCGGGATCCAGCCCGACGCAAAGGAGGGAATCGTTGCGCTGCCAGGCTGCAGCCAGCTGCTCGGTGAAGGTCATGGGATGCTCGCTAATCTGGGTCGGCCGCGTCGGCTGTGCGCCGGGCTTGTCAAGCCGGGTCGGCGCTCCCCCGCGGCAACAGTCGTTCCTGCGATTTTACCCGCTGCGTGCTATCTTCTGCCGTTCTTCCTCGATACAAAGAGCGGCGTCGCACACAGCCGCCGCCCCCTCCAATGCATCTCAATCGCCGCAGCCTGGTGCTGCTCGTCATCCTCACCCTTGCCTGGGGCATCAACTGGCCCATCATGAAACTCGGCGTGGCGCACTTCCCGGCCATGGGGTTTCGCCTGCTCTGCATGGCCGGCGGCGTGCTGGCGCTGGGCCTGGCCTTGCGCCTGCGCGGCGAATCGCTGCGCATGCCGCCCGGGCAGTGGCCGACCGTGATCAAGCTGGCGATTCCCAATATGGTGATCTGGCACCTGCTGGCCATCTGCGCCGTCAAGATGCTGTCATCCGGGCGCGCCGCCATCCTCGGCTACACCATGCCGATCTGGGCCGTGGTCTGGGGCCTGGTGCTGTTTCGCGAGCGCATCGGCGCGGCGGCCTGGATCGGCATTGCCTGCGCGCTGGCCGGCACGGTCCTGCTGCTGTCCGGCGAGATCGCGGCGCTGGCCGGCAGCCCCGGCGGCACGCTGCTGATGCTGGCCGCGGCGGCGGGCTGGGGCTTCGGCACGCAGATGGTGAAGCGCAGCAAGACCGAGCTGCCGGTCGGTGTGCTGACCTTCTGGATGCTGGTGGTCACCCTGCCCTTCCTGCTGCTCGGCACGCTGCTCCTCGAGCAGGGCTGGCGCCTGCCGAGCGCCGTGGAATGGGGCGCGATCGCCTATAACGCGGTAGTGGTGTTTGCCTTTTGCCACCTTGTGTGGTTCATGCTGGCGCGCAGGCTGCCGCCGGTGGTGTCGGGCCTGTCGATGATGTTCATTCCAGTGGTCGGGGTGTTTTCCGGCATGTGGATGCTGGGCGAGCAGCCGCACTGGCAGGACTACACCGCCATCGTGCTGATGTTCGCCGCGCTGGCCTCGGTGCTGCTCGCGCCGCTGCTTCGGCGCTGGCGCGAAGAGCCGCGCACGGCATGACGGGAGCCCCGCGCGCCGGCGCCTGCCTTCACCCAGATTTCACTTAACAAGCCCCCCTCGTTGGGCTACACTCGCGGCCATCATAATCCCGGAGAAACTACGTGGGCAGTAGCATCGGGTGTTCGTGTTGCCGCAGCCAGATTGCGATCGCACCGAATGCCATGTCACTGCGGGCTGCGTAACGACGACCGCCGGAGCCGGCTAATCCCGCTCCACCGCCTCGTCGGACTCGCCCGCAGCACATACTGCGGGTGAGTGTTCTTCCGTGCCCCTGACGGCCGCCGCCGCGCGCGCCGCTTCGTCCCGGACTAGTCCCTCCCCCGGCTTGCCAGCCATGAACGGCAAACGCCATCGCCTTGCGCGCACTTCAAGCGCACAGCGCGATCACGCTTGCCAGCGGCCCTACGCTTCGCCGTTTTCGCGCGAAGCATGGGTTCGCCCCAAGGCCGGCGAGCCAAGCCTGCGCGTTTCTTCGCCAAACGCAACAAGGAAGCCCTGGGATGATCAACCTGTTCGTCCTGCAGAAAGGCCGGCTCGCACAGGAGCAGGTCGACGATCGCAATGAACTTCTGCAGCACAAGCCGATCTGGATCGATGTCATCAGCCCCGATGACGAGGAACTCGCCTGGATCAAGGAAGCCTACGGCGTAGCCCTGCCGGAGCTGGAGGACCTGGGCGACCTGGAAGCCTCGGCCCGCTACTTCGAGGGCGAGGACGAGAACATCCATATCCGCACCGACTTCCTGCTCGACGAGGAAGATATCTCGCGCAACGTGCGCGTGGCGTTCGTGCTCACGCGCGACGTGCTGTTCTCCATCCACGACGAAGACCTGCCGGTGTTCCGGCTGGTGCGGTTGCGCGCGCGCATGCGCCCGGGCTCGGTGCGCAACGCCAAGGACGTGCTGATGGACCTGTACGCCACCGATGCCGAATACTCGGCGGACTCCATCGAGGAAGTCTACGAGCGGCTGGAAGAAGCCAGCAAGCGCGTGCTGGCGGAGAATGTGACCGATGCCGCCGCGGCCGACGTGCTGGAAACCATCGCCCGCGAGGAAGACCTGAACGGCCGCATCCGCCGCAACGTGATGGACACGCGCCGCGCGGTCTCCTTCCTGATGCGCAGCCAGTTGCTGTCTACCGAGCAGCAGGACGAAGCCCGCCAGATCCTGCGCGATATCGACTCCATCGAGAACCACACCGCGTTCCTGTTCGACAAGATCAACTTCCTGATGGATGCCACGGTCGGTTTCATCAACATCAACCAGAACAAGATCATCAAGCTGTTCTCGGTGGTGTCGGTGGCGCTGATGCCGCCTACGCTGATCGCCAGCATCTACGGCATGAACTTCAAGTTCATGCCGGAGCTGGACTGGGCCGCAGGCTATCCGTGGGCCATCGCGCTGATGGCCGTGTCGGCGGCGATCCCGCTGGTGTACTTCAAGAGGAAGGGCTGGCTGAGCTGATTGAGTATGTGCCGCGCTGCCCCGGACTCAGTCCGGCAGCGTGGCCGCGCCCATACGGCGCGCGATGATATTGGCCTTGACCTTGAAGTTCACCCGCACATTGGCGCAGTACTCCTTCTTGTCGAAGCACTTCGGCGCCGGCAGCGCGGCGGCCAGGCGCGCTGCCTGGCCCACGCTCAGCTTGGCGGCGCCGGTCTTGAAGTAATGCTGGGCCGCGGCCTCCACGCCGAACACGCCCTCGCCCCACTCCACCGAATTCAGATAGATCTCGTAGATACGCTGCTTGTCGAGCCAGAACTCGAGCATCCAGGTGATGGCCAGCTCCTGGCCTTTGCGCAGGTAGTGCTGCTCGGACGAGAGGAAGAGGTTCTTGGCCAGTTGCTGCGTGATGGTGGATCCGCCACGCACGATGTGCCCGCGCTTCTTGTTGCGCTCCCACGCATCGAGCATGGCGTCGAGCTCGTAGCCGGGATGGTTGACGAAGTCGGCGTCCTCGCTGGCGATCACCGCGCGCTTGAGGTTGCGGGAGATGTCGTCATAGCCCACCCAGCGGCGGTCCACCTGGCAGCTCCAGAACTTGAAGCCACACAGGCGCCACTGCTCGGCCCGCAGGAACGCCGTGGATGACGGGTTCACGGTTTGCCAGGCAGCGATCTGCAGGAAGAAATACACCTGCATGGCCAGCACGCCCGCGATCAGCGTGCCAAGCAGGTAGGCGAGCCAGCGCAGCGGGTTGAGGCCGCCGCCGCCCCTGCCGCCTTGAGCAGCCCCGGGACGGGCGGTGCGCTTGCGCTCAGCCATGTTCGAGCCTGCCTGGCGCCGCGTTAGCGCGCGGCTTCGGCCTGCAGCGCAGCGCGCAGCGTTGCCAGCACGGGCGCGGTGGCGGGCCGCACGCCACGCCAGTTGTAGAAGGCCTCGGCAGCCTGCTCGACCAGCATGCCCAGCCCGTCGCTGGTGCGCGCGCCGCATTGGGCGGCGAACTTCAGGAATACGGTGGGCTGGGCGCCGTACATCATGTCGTAGGCCAGCACGTCCTTGCCCAGCAGTTCCGCCGGCACCGGCGGCAGTTCGCCCTGCAGGCTGCTGCTGGTGGCGTTGATGACCACATCGCAGGCGTCTTCATCCGTCAAACCCGCCAGCGCGTCGAAGCCGCCGCCCCACAATTCCACGCCGTACTCGTCGGCCTGCTGGGCCACGTTTTCCAGGATATCGCTGGCGCGCTGGGGCGTGCGGTTGGCCACCACGATGCGATCCGGGCGGCACGCGATCAGCGGCAGCATGGCGCCCATGGCGGCGCCGCCCGCGCCCAGCAGCAGGATGCGCTTGCCTTCGAGCAAGGTATCCAGGTTGACTTCGATGTCGCGCGTGAGGCCGACACCGTCGGTGTTGTCGCCGTGGATCACGCCGTCCTCGATCCACATGGTGTTGACCGCTCCCGCGCTCTCGGCGCGCGGCGTCAGGCGCTCGGCCAGGTCGTAGGCTTCGAGCTTGAACGGCACGGTCACGTTCAGGCCGTGGCCGCCGCCGTCGAAGAAGGCGCGCACGGTGGCAACGAACCCATCGAGCGGCGCCAGCAGGCGCTCGTACACGACAGCCTCGCCGGTCTGCTGCGCGAACGCGGCATGGATGGCGGGCGAGCGGCTGTGCGCGATGGGGTTTCCGATCACGACGTAACGGTCGGCGGGAGTCTGGGATTGCATAGTGTCAGGTGATGATGTCATCGGGACTGCAGGCGAGTTTCCAGCCCACTGCGCGAAAACTTGAATGTGGAGATCACTTCGAGAATATCCTGGCGCGCCTGCATCTGCGCCGTGAACCCGCCGAACGGCGCCGCCGCCCGCACGATGGCGACCGCCTGGCGGTCCAGCGCGGGATCGCCCGAGCTCTTGACCACGTCGATGGCATCGATGTTGTAGCCATCGCGGTTGTAGCCAAGCCGGCCCTGCCGGTTGACGTTGATCACCAGGATCAGCTGCCCGTAGAGCGGCTTGCCATTGCGCTGGGGGAAATCGGTTGTGCCGCGCGCTTCGATCTTCTGGCGCAGGCGGTCGTAGTACTGCGCGTATTCCACTTCCTGCGCGCTGGTGGCGGTGAGCTGGTAGCGCTTGGGCCGCTTGGCATATTGCTCGAGGTTGCGGCCGATCTCGGCTTCGAGCTTGGCCATCTCGTCAAGCGAGGTGCGTTCGTCCTGGCCACGCAGCGGGTTTTCCACGCGCTGCTGGCCGGGCTTGAGCGGTTGGCTGTGCACCGGCGGCGCGGCTTCGCGCGACTGCGTCATCAGCCGCTGCTGTTCCTGCTCCATCTGCTCCACGCGGCGCTGCATCTGGCGCACCAGGTCGCCGTCCTTGGTGACGGTCTGGGCCGGCAGCGGCGTGGTCGCGCGCTGCTGGTCGTGCTCGCCGCCGCCGTCGAGGTTGGCCTGGGCCAGCACGGTTGGGTTCTGCGGGCGCTGCGCCGACTTGGAATTGACCAGCACCACGTCGAGCGCGGCATCGGTACGCTTGATCTCGAACGCCTCCGGCGCCACGACGCGCACGGTCAGCAGCAAGGCATGGGCCAGCAACGAGACGACCAGCGCCTTGGCCATCGTGCTGCTGGCGTTCCACCACTGGCGGGGAGAAAAAGCGGCTTTCACGATGGGCGGGACGTTGGCTGGGAAGCGTCGATCGGGCGAGACTGGGGCCGGGGTCCGTGGGACCCCGGGTCAGACTGCGATTGTAAGGGAGCGCCTCGTTTTTTCCGAGGAACTCAGCCCGCGCCGCTGGCGCCGGTGTCGCTTGTGTCCGACGAAGCGCCTTCGCTTGTGGCATCTGCGGCACTCGCGGCTTCGTCATCGCCGGTTTCCCCGGCCGCGGCGTCCGCCTCACCTTCAGCCTCACCTTCAGCTGCCCCCTCGAGCACCCCCTGGGCAGCGGCTTCGGCGGCCTCCTCGGCCGCGGCTTCAGCGGCGGCTTGCGCCGACACTTCGCTGGCTTCGTCGTCCCGTTCCATCTCTTCCTGCGGCAGTTCGCCTTCGCCGGCAAACACTTCCAGGACCCGGCAGGACACTTCCAGCGAGATCTCGTCGATGGCGCCGATCTCCAGCAGCACCTGGGTGCCGCGCGAAGCCTGCATGAGCTCGGGCACGCGCGTGACCAGCGGGATCTCGGCAAAGCGCACGGCGCCTTCCTTGAGCACCGAACCCATCAGGCGCTCGCGCTTTTCCTGCTGCAGCCAGCGCAGGCACCAGTAGCGTTCCATGGTCGACTGGTGGTCGGCATAGGCGGCGTAGGTGCCTTCGAAATCCGCCACGGCAGCCAGCAGGTCCGAGTCCTTGGGCTTGAACGGCGCCACCAGCTTGGCCGTGATGCCGTGCTGGGCAACGGCCAGGATCTGCCACTGGTTGACCAGGTCGACGTAGCGCCGCAGCGGCGAGGTGCTCCACGCATATTGCGCCACGCCCAGCCCCTCGTGGGGCGCCGGGTAGGTCTGCATGCGGGTGCGGTTCATGCCCCAGGCCTTCTGCGTGCGATAGATGCCCGGCACGCCGTTGTCGGCCAGCAGCTTGCCCCAGGTGCTGTTGGCCAGGATCATCAGCTCGGCCACGATCTTGTCGAGCGGGGAGCCGCGGCGGCGCTGCTCGATGCGCACGCGTTCGCCGCCCTCTTCCAGCAGGTCGATGTAGAAGCTGTAGTCGGCACGGTTGTGCGACTCGGGACGCAGCCCGCTGGCAAGACGCGCCTTCTGGCGTTCGTCGTGCAGCCAGCCGGAGAAATGGAACAGCTGGGTCAGCGCGTCGCGGAACGGGTAGTCGCCGGTGCCGGCGGCCAGCGCGGCCTCGGTCACCACATCCTCAAGCAGGTTGTGGCGCAGGTTGGCCGCGATCTTGACCAGCTCGGCGCGGGTCTCGCTGCTGACGATCATCTGCAGGGCCGGGTCGTAGACCACGTACAGCGACAGGGCCGGGCACTCGCGGCCTTCCTGCAGCGTGTAGCGCTCCACCACGGAATCCGGCAGCATGGTGATCTTGTCGCCAGGGAAGTAAACCGTCGACAGGCGATGGCGCGCAACCGTGTCGAGCGGCTCGCCACGGCGGATGCCCAGCCCGGGCGCCGCGATATGGATGCCGACGCGGATCTTGCCGCCGTCCAGCGGCGTGACCGACAGCGCATCGTCGATCTCGGTGGTGGTGACGTCATCGATGGAGAACGCCTCCACATCCGCGCGCGGCAGCTCGCCGGCGGGTTCCGGCACGGCCACGTCGGGAAAGCCCGTGCCCTTGGGGAAGCATTCGGAGAGGAACTTGGCCTCGTGCAGCGCGCGCGGGCTGGCAATGCCGCCCACCGCCACCATGAGCCGCATCGGCGACATGCCGAGTGCCGTGCAGGCGGCGTCCATCGCCTTGTATTCGAGGCTGTTCTTGTCAGGCTTGAACAGTAGTTGCAGTGCCTTGCCGCGGAACGCCTCGGGCAAGGTCAGGGCCTTGAGCTGGTTTTCGTACTCGGCCTGCACCAGGGCTTGCTGCTTCTTGCGCTCGAGCGCGGCCAGCGCAGCCTTGAGCTGGTCTTCCGGCGCGCGCTGGTAGCGCCCGCGGCCCTTGCGGCGGAAATACACCGGATTGCCGTGCAGCGTCTGCGCCAGCGCGGCTTGCTGCACCACGCTCGCACCCGCGCCGTAGTACTCGGCCGCCAGGTCGACAAAGCCGAATTCTTCTTCCGACGCGCATTCCCACAGGAATTCCAGGTCGACCTCGCCGACCAGGTCGGCGGTCTGGCGCAACAGCTCGATCGCCGACGGCTGCGCAAACTGCAGTAGAACGTCGCGCGACTTGACCTTGGTGCGCTTGCCCGCGGGCAGCTCCACCTGGTACGACTCGCCCTGCTGGGTCAGCACGGTGCCGGCGCGAATCTCGCCGCCTTCTTCGAACAGCAACTGCATGGATCGATACTTTCAGAAATGCCGGGAACCGCTCTTGGTAAACAAGCGCCCTGGCGCTTTGTGACGCCTGCGGGAACGGCCCGGTGAGAGAAATGGTGCAAGGCCGCCTTCAGGCGAGACGGCAACCGGACCTGAGATGATACCGCACCGCGCCGGCTGCAAGCTCTGCGCGGGCCGGCCTGTTACAGCGACATGCCGCCGCTGGCCTCGATCGCCACGCCATTGACGTAGCTGGCATCGTCGCTGGCCAGGAAGGTGTGGATGCTGGCGATCTCGGCAGCAGCGCCGGTGATGATGGCAACACGTCCCTGCAATTTCATGATGGTGTCTCTTCTTCTTGGTCGCGATTATCGATGTGGGGAAATTTCTTGCTTTGGATGGCTACCTGGCGGCTTCTGCCAGGAACCGCCCATTCCTGGAGCAGGTCGCGCCAGCAAGTCTGGCAGGAATACCTCGGTCACCAGCATGACGCCGTCGCCCCGCCGGAAGAGCGAGCGCCGCGCAGGCAACACCGCGCACGGCGCGAGCTCCCGCATGGCCGGCACGGCTAGTTCCAGCCGGCGCCGCAGCGGGTGGTGCGCCAGCAAGCGCGCAAACGTGAATGGCTCACGCCGCACGCGGGGATCGACGAACAGCGCGCCGCCCAGCGGGCGCTCGCCCAGGCCGCGCAGGAACGGCCAGTCGCGCCGGGCATGGTCGGGCTTCACCACGGTATGGGCAAAGATGGCCGGCGCCCCGTCACAAATCAGCAGCACCTCGCGCGCCAGCGCGCGGCGGCGGGCAGGCAGCCCCAGCGCCTGCCATTCATCGGCAAGGGCGAGCTCCATGCGCTGTGCCAGGCGACGCACCCGGAAAGCGCCTGACGCCGCCACCAGCCGGGCGGTGAGCGAGCCATCGCCGATCACCCAGCGGCGCAGGTTGGCGCTGATGGCGGGATCTTCGGGTAAGTGGGAGTGCCAACCGCTGCGGCGCACATGCGCCCCGTTCATGCCGCGCTCATGCCTGCGGCTCCGGGTCGATGGGGCTGACCTGGCTGACCTGGCTGACCTGGCCATCGGGACCATAGCCGCAGAAAGCGAGGACTTCATCGACGTAGTCGGCAAATTCGCTGATGCCGTGGTCGCTGCCCTCGATGACGCGGGTGTGCGCCCCGGGGAATGCGGCCAGCATCTCGCGGTAGTCCAGCACCTCGTCGCCGGTCGCGGCCATCAGGAAATAGCGCTGCGGCCGGGTGATGGGCTCGACCCGCAGTGCCAGCAGTTCATCCAGGTGGTGGCGCTCCACCCGCACCGAGCCGCCGCCGTGCCAGAGCGGCTGGTCGCCAAGGTGGCGCTCCAGGTCGGTCCAGGGATGCACCGCCGGGTTCAGCAGCACCGCGCGGCAGCCGTGGCGCTCGGCCAGCCAGCGCGCATAGAAGCCGCCCAGCGAGGAGCCGATGATGGTGAGCGGCTGCGCGCCGCCAGCCTGAGAGGCCGCGATGGCCACTTCGGCCTGGGCGATGGCCTGGGCCGGCGACACATTCAGCACGGGGCAGGCGTAATAGCGCCCCACGCCCCACTCGCGCATGCGCTCCTGGACCAGGCGGGCCTTGAAGGACTGTGGTGACGAGCGGAAACCGTGCAGGTACAGCAACATGCCAGCCCCCGCTCAGGCGCAAGCGCCAGCAGCAAAGGCGTCCAGCAGCTTCTGGTGGACGCCGCCGAAGCCGCCGTTGCTCATGACCAGCACATGGTCGCCCGGGCGCGCGGCGGCTCGCACCGCGCGGACCAGTTCGGGCAGATCGCTGAAGGCGGCCGCGCGCTCGCCCAGCGGCGCCAGCGATCCGGCCAGGTCCCAGCCCAGCGCATCCTTGCCGCTGGCCGCGCCGTAGCCGAACACCAGGTCAGCCGTCTCGAGGCTGGCCGGCAGCTGCGCCTTCATCACGCCCAGCTTCATGGTGTTGGAGCGCGGCTCCAGCACCGCCAGGATGCGCGCCTCGCCAACCCGCTTGCGCAGGCCGTCGAGCGTGGTCTGGATCGCCGTGGGATGGTGGGCAAAGTCGTCATAGACCGTGATGCCATTGACCACGCCACGCACTTCCATGCGGCGCTTCACGTTAGCAAAGCGCGACAAGGAGTCGATCGCCTGCGGCGCGGGCACGCCCACGTGGCGGGCAGCAGCAATCGCAGCCAGCGCGTTCATCCGGTTGTGCGTGCCTTGCAAGGCCCAGCTGAGCCGGCCTTGCAGCTTTTCGCCGAACCAGACATCGAAACTGTCCTGGGTCACGCTGTCGCCGGCCCTGGCGGCAGCGGCTTCTTTGGGCTCGGCGGCACGCCAGTCGCCGACGCCGAACTGCTCGGTCTCGCTCCAGCAGCCCCGCTCCAGCACGCGCGCCAGGCTTTCCTCAAAGCCGTTGACGATCAGCCGGCCCTGCTCCGGGACGGTGCGCACCAGATGATGGAACTGGGTCTCGATGGCAGCAAGATCCGGGAAGATGTCGGCGTGATCGTATTCCAGGTTGTTCAGGATGGCGGTGCGCGGACGGTAATGGACAAACTTGCTGCGCTTGTCGAAGAACGCCGTATCGTACTCATCGGCCTCGATCACGAAGAAGTCGGACTCGGTCACCCGGGCCGACACGCCGAAGTTCTGGGGCACGCCGCCCACCAGGAAGCCCGGCTGGTAGCCGGCATCTTCCAGGATCCAGGCCAGCATGGAGGTGGTCGTGGTCTTGCCGTGCGTGCCCGCCACCGCCAGCGTCCATTTGCCGCGCAGCACATGCTCGCCGAGCCACTGCGGGCCGGAGACATAAGGCAGGTTGCGGTTCAGAATGGCCTCCATCAGCGGATTGCCGCGCGAGACCACATTGCCGATGACGAACAGATCCGGCTCCAGCGCCAGCTGGCCGGGATCGAAGCCCTCTATCAGTTCAATGCCCTGCGCCTCGAGCTGCGTGCTCATCGGCGGGTAGACATTGGCGTCGCATCCGGTGACGCGGTGGCCAGCCTGCTTGGCAAGCACGGCCAGGCCGCCCATGAATGTGCCGCAGATACCGAGGATGTGAATATGCATGGGATTTGGGATTAGGCGGGCCAGGGCGGCCGGGCCGGGTTGCTTCTGGATGGAAAGAATTGTACCTGAGGGGGTGACGGCGAAGCCGTGCGGGAGGCGCCGGCGCCGGGCACGGCAGATTTCCAGGCCGCAGCCTTCTTCCCAAGGAATCTCCCCGTCACCAACCACTCTAAAATGCAAAACCCCGCCCCAGCGCAGGCCGCGATCCCTCCGGTATCATCCCCCCATGCCCCGCCGCCCCAGCCTCGACCCCATCCGCCTGCGCGAGGAAATCGCCCAGGCCGCCGCCCGCATGATCGCGGAAGACGGCACCGACTACGCTACGGCCAAGCGCAAGGCCGCGCGGCAGCTGCTGGGCGACGTGCGCGTGGCGGGCGAGTGGCTCCCCGACAATGAGGCCGTGGAGGCGGAGGTCCGTCTCTATCAGGCGCTTTTCCACTCGGAGAGCCAGCCCCGCGTCTTGGCGCTGCTGCGCCGGCTGGCCGTGCTTGCCATGCGCGACCTCGCCGCGTTCCGCCCGTACCTGGCCGGGGCCGTGCTCAACGGCACCGCCACCGAGCATTCCGACATCTATCTACAGTGCTTCTGCGATAGCCCCAAGGATCTCACCCTGCACCTGCTCAACGCTGGCGTGGACTTCGACACCAGCGAGACCCGGCATTTTGCCGGCCGCGGCGAGGTCGAGACCCTGAGTTTCCTCTGGAAGGGACAGTGGCCGGCCGTGCGCGACGCGCGCCTGCTGGCAGGAGAGATCCGTGCGGAACTTGGCCAGCCAGTTGGCATTCATATTGCGCTGTATGATGCGGATGACGAACGCGGCGCAGTCCGGGCCGCGGCCAGCGGCCGGGTTGCCCGTGCCGATGTGGACGCGGTGCAAGCGCTGCTGGCGGCCGCCGAAGCGGCAGCCCGCGAGGTGCCCGACGCGCCCGCGGCGGCCTGAGCGCTACCTTTGACCGGGAGCGCAGGCGAGGCCGGACATAGGCCATGCGCGCTTTCCCCATGGAGCCCTCCAGGTTCTTATCTCTTCCATCAGCCGCTATCCTTCTTGCTGCCATGACATCTTCCACCAGCACTCCTGTCCGCCGCAGCCGCCTCTGGGTCTGGCTTGCCGTTGCCGTGGTGGCCGCCGCCGCCGGCGCGCTGGCCGGGCACTATGTGTTTTCGCCCAAGCCGGCATCCGATGAGGCCGTCGAGACGTTCCTGCGCACGCAACTGCCGGATCCGGACGGCACCCAGATCAACTTCGCGCAACTTCGTGGAAAAACGGTGGTTGTGAACTTCTGGGCACCTTGGTGCGGCCCCTGCGTGGAAGAAATGCCCGACCTGACCGCTTTGCATAAGGAATACGCGGGACGGAAAGTGGAATTTGTCGGCATCGGCATCGATTCCGCCAGCAACATCCAGCAGTTCATCAAGAAAGTCCCCGTCTCGTACCCGCTCGCCGTGGCCGGTTTCGCCGGCACGGAACTGTCGCGCAATTTCGGCAACGCGGCCGGCGGCCTGCCCTATACAGTGATCATTGCGCCAGATGGCACGGTCAGCTACCGCAAAATGGGCAGGGTTTCCCCTGACGAGCTGCGCGCGGCGTTGCCTCGCAGCTAGGCATAAGATTCTTGATTTGGGGCGATTTTCTCCTAACCTTGTTCGATCATCACGCAATTTGATCGAAACGCGATTCCGCACGCAAAAAGGGCGGGGTCGGGTCTGAAAACTCGCCGGCTTCGAAGCTGCCTATGTCTACGCTGCTAGACAAATCACTCTAAGCTACGGTAATCTCCGCGCAATTTCGTTGAATTGGTCGAGCCGCCGTGATCGATACACCTCCCGAACGCCGCTCCGCCCGCTACCGCAAGGTGCTGGTCCTGCACGGACCGAACCTGAATTTGCTGGGCACGCGGGAGCCGGAGACTTATGGGTACACGAAACTAGCCGATATCGACCTGGCCCTCGCGCAGCGCGCCCGCCAGACCGGCATCGCCCTGGCTACGTTTCAGTCCAACCATGAGGGCGCGCTGGTGGATCGTATCCATGCCGCGCGCGACGAGGGCGTGGATTTCATCATCATCAACCCGGCCGCCTATACGCATACCAGCGTGGCGCTGCGCGATGCGCTGGCCGGGGTGGCGATTCCGTTTGTGGAAGTCCACTTGTCGAACGTGCATCGGCGCGAGAACTTCCGTCATCACTCCTACTTCTCCGATGTGGCGATCGGGGTGATCTGCGGACTTGGCTGGCAAGGGTATCTGCTGGCGCTGGACTATGCCCTCGAGCAGGAGCTGGAGCAGGCGCTTCCCAAAGCCTGATCCGCCCATTGATTTCTTAAACCATTACCGCGCCCCCGGCGCCTGCCCTGCCGCTGTTTTTCGCGGCGGACCAAGGCAGCCCGCCGGAGGCGTCAGTTTTTTCCCGGACGCAGCCACCAGAGCGGTGGCCGCCGGACAACCCGATTCAGGAGGATAGAAGATGGACCTGCGCAAGCTGAAGACGCTGATCGACCTGGTGGCCGAGTCCGGCATCTCCGAGCTGGAAGTCACCGAAGGCGAAGGCAAGGTGCGGATCGTCAAGGCGCCGCCGCAGGTCATCGCCGCGCCGATGGCCATGCAACCGATGCAGGCACTGCCCCCGGCCGCCGCGCCCGCCGCGATGCCCGCCGTCGGCGCCGAGCCGGCCGCCCCGCAGCTGCCGGTTGGCCATGTCGTGACCTCGCCGATGGTCGGCACCTTCTATCGCGCACCGTCGCCGGGCGCCGCGTCGTTCGTCAATGTGGGCGATACCGTCAAGGAAGGCCAGACGGTCTGCATCATCGAAGCCATGAAGCTGCTCAACGAGATCGAGTCGGACAAGGCTGGCGTGATCAAGGAAATCCTGGTCGAGAATGGCCAGGCGGTGGAATACGGCCAGCCGCTGTTCATCATCGGCTGAAACTGACCGGCATGCCGCGCCGCCCGCAGCCTGCGCCGGAGAGTGCTCCGGCCAGCCACGGCGGCGACGGCCATCGGGCGTTCCTCGTCCCGGTGCCAGCACCCCCGCCCGCACTCCGGCTGCCCTCGCCGGGGGCGCCAGGATCCGCCGCGGTGGGACCGCCTTTCTCCTCGCAGAGAGTGACTATGTTTGAAAAAATTCTGATCGCGAATCGCGGTGAAATCGCCCTTCGCATCCAGCGCGCCTGCCGCGAACTCGGCATCAAGACTGTGGTGGTGTATTCGGAGGCCGACAAGGAAGCCAAATACGTCAAGCTGGCAGACGAAGCCGTGTGTATCGGCCCGGCGCCCTCGCCGCTGTCGTACCTCAACATGCCGGCGATCATCTCGGCCGCCGAGGTGACCGACGCGCAAGCCATCCATCCGGGCTATGGCTTCCTGTCGGAAAACGCCGACTTCGCCGAACGCGTTGAAAAGTCCGGTTTCGTCTTCATCGGCCCGACCTCGGAGAGCATTCGCCTGATGGGCGACAAGGTCTCGGCCAAGCAGGCCATGATCAAGTCCGGCGTGCCGTGCGTGCCGGGCTCCGAGGGCGCCCTGCCCGACGACCCCAAGGAAATCCTGGCCACGGCGCGTGCCGTGGGCTATCCGGTCATCATCAAGGCAGCCGGCGGCGGCGGTGGCCGCGGCATGCGTGTGGTGCACACCGAGGCAGCCCTGGTCAATGCGGTCAACATGACGCGCGAGGAAGCCGGCCGCGCCTTCGGCAACCCGGAGGTCTACATGGAGAAATTCCTGGAGAACCCCCGGCACGTCGAGATCCAGATCCTGGCCGACCAGCATCGCCAGGCCATCTGGCTGGGCGAGCGCGACTGCTCGATGCAGCGCCGCCACCAGAAGGTCATCGAAGAAGCACCTGCGCCGCACATCCCGCGCCGCCTGATCGAGCGCATCGGCGATCGCTGTGCCGAGGCTTGCAAGAAGATCGGCTACCGCGGTGCCGGCACCTTCGAGTTCCTGTACGAGAACAACGAGTTCTACTTCATCGAGATGAACACGCGCGTGCAGGTGGAGCACCCGGTCACCGAGATGATCACCGGCATCGACATTGTGCAGGAGCAGATCCGCATCGCCTTTGGCGAGAAGCTGCGCTGGCGCCAGAAGGACGTGCAGCTGCGCGGGCACTCGATCGAATGCCGCATCAACGCCGAGGACCCGTTCAAGTTCACGCCGTCCCCCGGCCGGATCACTGCGTGGCACATGCCCGGCGGTCCCGGCGTGCGGGTCGACTCGCACGCGTATGATGGCTACTTCGTGCCGCCCAACTACGATTCGATGATCGGCAAGATCATCACTTACGGCGCCACCCGCGAGCAGGCCATCGCCCGCATGCGGATCGCGCTGTCGGAAATGGTGGTGGACGGCATCCAGACCAACGTACCGCTGCACCGTGAGCTGATGCTCGATGCCAACTTCGTCGAAGGCGGCACCAGCATTCACTATCTCGAGCACCGCCTGGCCCAGAAGAACGTGGCCAAGGGCGGCAAGATCTGAAGCCCCGGCGCGGCCAGTCATAACTGATCGACAAGGATCGCCTGTGGCATTTCAGGAATGTGTGATCGAAATCGCACAAGACCAGGCCGAAGCCTGGTCTGACGCGCTGTTCGACCTCGGCGCGCTGTCGGTCTCGGTGGAAGACGCCGATGCCGATACGCCCGACGAGCAGCCGCTGTTCGGCGAGCCCGGCATGGAGCCGACCCGCCTGGCATGGAACCGCTCGCGCGTGGTGGCACTGTTTGACGACAGCGCCGACCCCGTGCTGGTGGTGGCCGCCGCCGCCAATGCACTGGGTATCGACCCGGTGCCGGCGTACCAGTTGCGCCCGGTGGAAGACCAGGACTGGGTGCGCCTGACGCAATCCCAGTTCGCGCCGATCCGCATCGGCGAGCGCATCTGGGTGGTGCCGTCCTGGCACGATGCGCCGGAACCCGACGCGGTGGTGCTGGAGCTGGACCCGGGCCTCGCCTTCGGTACCGGCAGCCATCCCACCACGCGGTTGTGCATGCAGTGGCTGGAACAGAACATCAAGGCCGGCGAAACGGTGCTCGACTACGGCTGTGGCTCGGGCATCCTCGCCATCGTGGCGCGCAAGCTGGGTGCCGGCGACACGCTCGGCATCGATATCGACCCCAACGCGGTGGAAGCCTCGCGCTATAACGCCGAGCGCAATCGCGTGGAGGCCACCTTCGCGCTGCCGGAAACCGTCTCCGAGGCCAGCTACGACCTCGTCGTCGCCAATATCCTGTCCAACCCGCTGAAGCTGATGGCTGCCATGCTGAGCGCACGGGTTCGCCCCGGCGGCCGGCTGGTGCTGTCGGGCGTGCTGGAGCGGCAGGCCGACGAAGTCGCCGCGGCCTACGCGCCTTGGCTGCCCATGTCGGTCTGGCGCAGCGAGGAAGGCTGGGTCTGCCTGCACGGCACCCGCGGTGAAGGCCCCGGCACCCAAAGCTGAGCCCAGCCCATGGCCGCAGCCAAGCTCGTCACGCGTTGCCCGGCCTGTCGCACTGCCTTCCGGCTGGTGGCGGACCAGTTGCGGCTGCGCCAGGGGCTGGTCCGCTGCGGCCAGTGCGATACCGTCTTCGATGCGCGCGAGCACCTGATCGAGCTGCCGGCGCCCGAGCCGGCAGGCAGCCCTGAGACCGCCGCGCAGTCGGCGGGAAGCACTACCGCCCCTGCCCCTGCCGAGTCCCCGGCACATGAGGCGCCCGTCGAGCACGCGCACGACGAAGCGCAACACGAAGGAGCCCACGAAGAATCACACAAGGCCGCCCGCGCGCCGCGCGCGCCGCGCAAGCGCTCTCATGCCGACGCGCACCCGGACACGCAAGCGCACGCCGTCGAAGCTGCTGCTGTACCGCACGAGGCAGCACACTTCGACACGCGCCCCTCCGACGACAACGACGACGACGCCGACGAGAGCCGCCCCGCCGCTGCGCCCTTTGACCCCGGCTACGACCCTGGCTATGACGTGCCGGCGCTCGACGCGCCCACCGTCATGCTGTACCAGACGCAGGCGGAAGCAGACGAGGCCGTGCAGGCCAGCAACCGTCAGGCGGAGCCGGAAGCCGGCACTGCGGACTCAGACACCGGTGAGGACGAGGACGAGCCCTCCGCGGTATTCGTGCCCGGCATCGTCGAGGGCGAGGAAGTTGGCCTTGCCGCCGACGCCGAGGGAGCCGAGGCAGACGCGCCGCGGGCAAGCGAAGCACCCGCCCCCGCGCCGGAAGCGGCACCCTGGCCGCAACTCGACCCCAGCACGCTAGGCGACGACGATGCCACGCACACTGCGGACATCGCCGATACGGAAAGTGCTGCCGACACGGCGAAAGCGGCGAACGAAGCATCCGCCACCAGCCATGCCGCCACGAGCACTGCCCCCAACGCCGCCAACGCTGACACTGCGGCCGTCCCGAGCGCAAGCGGTTACCTTCGCGCCGAAGCGCAGGACGACCTCCCCGAGATTCCCGCAGCCATCGCACGCGAGCAGGCCGAGCGGCCGTGGATGCGCAGCGACACGCCTGCCACCCCGTCCTTCGCGCCCGACTTCCTGCGCCACGCGCGCGAGCGCGATCCTGGCCCGGCCAGGCGCAAGCGCGTGCTGCAAAGGCTGGCAATCGGGTTCCTGGTGATCGCGGGACTGCTACAAGGCACCTACCTGGCGCGCAGCCAGTTGTCCGGCCGCTTCCCCGTATTGCGCCCCGCCTTCGAGGCGGCCTGCGCGCCGCTGGGTTGCGAGGTGGCACCATGGCGCGACATCGACGCCTTGCGCATCGAGAGCTCGCTGCTGCAAAAGCAGGATGAAGAATCCGACGCCTACCTGCTCGCCGTCACGCTGCGCAACCAAGGCCGCGCCACCGTGGCGCTGCCCGCCATCGAGCTGGTCATGACGGACCTCCAGGACCAGCTCCTGCTACGCCGTGTGCTGCAACCCGCCGACTATCTCGAAACCGGGCAGCAGGCCTTTGCCACACATGGCCTGCGGGCAGGCACGGAGCTGCCGGTTCGGGTACGATTCCGGTCGCAGCAGGCGGCGGCAAACTACCGCGTGCTGATCTTCTATCCCTGAATTCCACCCGGGCTCGCCGCTCATTCCGGGCGCCCCCATTCGCGAGCCCGCATTTCACACAGGAGCACATATGAGCAACGTCACCCTCGGCGGCAACGCCATCGAAGTCGGCGGCAAGTTTCCGCAAGCCGGCGACAAGGCCCCCGCATTCTCGCTGGTCGGCAAGGACCTGAAGGACGTCACGCTGGCCGACTTTGCCGGCAAGCGCAAGGTGCTCAATATCGTCCCCAGCCTGGACACCCCGGTGTGCCAGGCTTCGGCCCGCAAGTTCAATGAAGCCGCCAGCGGCCTGGCCAACACCGTCGTGCTGACCATCTCGGCCGACCTGCCGTTCGCCATGGGCCGCTTCTGCACCGCTGAAGGCCTGGCCAACGTGGTGCCGCTGTCGCTGATGCGCGGTGCCGAGTTCAAGGGCAACTACGGCGTGGATGTCAAGACCGGCCCGCTGGCCGGCGTGACCGCGCGCGCCGTGGTGGTGCTCGATGAGAACGACACCGTGAAGTACAGCGAACTGGTCTCGGAAATCAAGAACGAGCCGAACTACGACGCCGCACTGGCCGCACTGAAGTAAGCGCGCCACCTGCCAGGCGCGGCCACCCGGCAAAACGGGTGGCCGTTTTTGCATTCAGGGGCACCGGCCTGACCCGGTGGCCCCGTCAGTCCGCATTACGAGAATTGGAGAGAGCATGTCCAGCCTGATCTGTGGCTCCGTTGCCTACGACACCATCATGACGTTCGAGGGGCATTTCCGCGAACATATCCTGCCCGACCAGATCCACATGCTGAACGTGTCCTTCCTGGTCCCGTCCATGCGCCGCGAGTTCGGCGGCTGTGCCGGCAATATCGCCTACTCGCTCAAGCTGCTTGGCGGCGATCCGGTGATCATGGCCACCGTCGGCGTCGACGCCGAGCCCTACCTGCAACACCTGCGCGCGCTCGATATCGGCACCGAGCACATCCGCACCCTGCCCGACACCTTCACCGCGCAGGCAATGATCACGACCGACCTGGAGAACAACCAGATCACGGCGTTCCACCCTGGCGCGATGAACCAGTCGCAGCTCTCGCAGGTGCAGGACGCGCTCGGCGGCAGCAATGCGCCCGGCCTGGGCATCGTCGCCCCCGACAGCCGCGAAGGCATGCTGCACCACGCGCGCCAGTTCGCCGCCGCCGGCGTGCCGTTCATCTTTGACCTGGGCCAGGCCATGCCGCTGTTCAACGGCGATGATCTGCGCCAGTTCGTTGAACTTGCCAGCTACGTGACGGTCAATGACTACGAAGCCCAGGTTCTGTTGTCTCGTACCGGCTGGACCAGCGACGAAGTCGCCGCCCAGGTCAAGGCCTTCATCGTGACCCACGGCGAGAAGGGCGCCACCGTCTTCGCCGACAAGCAGAAGTACAATATCGCCTCCGTGAAAGCGGATCGTGTCGTCGATCCGACGGGCTGCGGCGATGCCTTCCGCGGCGGCCTGCTCTACGGCATCGAACGGGGCTTCGACTGGGAAACTACGGGCCGGCTTGCCAGCCTGATGGGCTCCATCAAGATCGCGCACCAGGGTCCGCAGAACCATAAGCCGTCGCGCGACGAAATCGGTGAACGCTTCCAGTCCGCTTTTGGCTATCGCTACGAGTAACACCTTTTTCGGGATTGATCCTATGCACACCCTGATCCGCACCAGCGCCATCGCGCTCGCCGCCGCCGCCACCCTGGTGGCTGGCTGCGCTTCGCAGTCGAACTCCGCCAGCATCTACACCCCGGGCCAGGCGCAGCGCGAGCAGACCTTGCGCTATGGCGTGGTCGAGACGGTTCGCGAGGTGCTGATCCAGGGCGACCAGACCGGCGCCGGCACCATCGCCGGTGGCGCCATCGGCGGCATCGCCGCGGGCAGCACCATCGGCCGCGGCGGCGGCTCGGTGGCGGCCGGCGTGCTGGGCGCCGTGCTCGGCGGCATCACCGGCAGCATGGCCGAGAACAAGATCAGCCAGCGCCGCGGCCTGGAAATCACCGTGCGCCTGGACAACGGCGACATGCGCGCCATCGTCCAGGACGCCGACGAAGCCTTCCGTCCGGGCGAGCGCGTGCGCTTGCTGTCGTCGGGCGGCACGACCCGCGTCACGCACTAAGCGCAGGACGCAGGACGGCATTTGGGCGGCCCTGGATGGCCGCGCAGCGGCAGGCGCAACCCAAGGGTGCCGCCCTGCCGCGCAACGGCTCCTGGCACGCTCTGAAGCGGTCTGCTGGGCCGCGGCAGACGCCGCAACGCAACCCTGGCAAAGCGCTGACTCCTTCACCGGAGCAGCGCTTTTTCTTTGCTGCGATCCCGGCCCGGGCTCCGGCGTCCCGCTTCCCGCTTTCCGATCGCCCATGAAAAAACCCGCCGGGCTTGCACCATCGGCGGGTTGGCAAGACTCGCGTCTTGCGGACCGGATACGCGGTATCCGGTCAGTGCGGCACGCCCTGCGTGCCTTGGCAATTCCCAGCGGTAGCCGTTACCAGCACGCTTACGGACGGGTGCCCGTGGGGAAAGGCCATGCCGCAGCCGGGTTCAGCGCGGTCTTGGCAGCTGCAGCGGGTGCAACAGCAGGTGCAGCGGCAGGCTTGGCAGGCGCGGCCTTCTTGGCAGCAGCCTTCTTGGCCGGTGCCTTCTTGGCAGCAGGCGCCTTCTTGGCCGGCGCAGCCTTCTTGGCAGCAGCAGCCTTCTTGGCAGGCGCGGCCTTCTTTGCCGGAGCAGCCTTCTTGGCCGGTGCGGCCTTCTTGGCGGCGACCTTCTTGGCCGGTGCGGCCTTCTTCGCTACAACCTTCTTGGCGGCAGCTTTCTTGGCCGGTGCGGCCTTCTTGGCTACGACCTTCTTGGCTGCGGCCTTCTTGGCCGGTGCGGCTGCCTTCTTGGCCGGCGCTGCCTTCTTCGCTACGACCTTCTTGGCGGCGACCTTCTTCACTGCAGCCTTCTTGGCCGGTGCGGCCTTCTTGGCGGCGACCTTCTTCACTGCGGCTTTCTTGGCCGGGGCGGCTGCCTTCTTGGCGGCCGGCTTGGCGGCGGCCTTCTTAGCCGCCGGTTTCTTCTTTGCAGTCGTTGCCATGGATAACTCCTTCACTTGAGAGTGAATATCGAATGACCTAAGTTGGCGACCCGACCGACCCGAGGCGCGATACAGCGGTGCGACCCCAATCGAGCGAGCGATTCATCGGCGCACGGCAACGTTGTGGCCGCACGCTAATGAATTCGGTGGCAGGGGCACCGCGGCGCGCGGTGCGAATGTGGCCAAGCGGAGCCCGCAGCCGGGCTTCTGACGCTTGCCGCGCCCTGGAATATTCGATCTGCCCGCGCCATCCGCCGGATCGGCGCGCGACATGAAAAGAAGAGATATCGGCCGGCATTTCCGCGATGCGGGCTAGGCCACGCACACCACGTACGGCATTTTTTCGGGGGTAGTTCGCCCATCCCGTTGCTGGGCCAAAGGAGACTGCACGCGTTTTAGAAAACCAGTACGGCTTGGTCTGCGTCAAAGTTCTAGTGCTCCTGAGCTACCTGTTTCATTGCATCGAAGTGGGTGGCGCTCATCGTTGCGCATCACGTCCAACCTCATCGTTGCATCTTGCTGTCTTGCTTGCCTCGCAAGCCATGCAATGAAGTGAGACTCTTGTCAAGGCGAATCATAATTCGTTTGTTGGGCGATGTTAAGAAAAAAGTGCAAAAAAACTTGCGCGCGAGCATGACAACTTCATCGTCTTCGTCGTTGCGCTGCGCGGACCTCGCCTTTGCTTGCGCGCGCTGCGCTCTCACCGCGTCTCTCGTCCCCTCTCGACGCTCTCTCGCGAGCATGCTCGACGCAGCTTCGACACAGCGTCGCGCGAGCGTTACGACGTTGCCGGCACGCTCCGCTTTTTCATCGCGCGCATCGCTGCCTGCGCGCCTTCGAGGCGCTTGAACGACACGCTTGCCGACCATTCCGGAAAACCGGAAACCCGCATGTGCAAAGGCTTTTCGGGAAACTAAAAACTTCCGCGAGACAACCGCGCGCACGCCTCGCGCCGTCGTTGCCACGCGTGCTGCCCGGATGCGAGCGAGCACGGCGAGCGCATCGACAGCGCCACCGCGAAGACTCGCATCGGCAACGCGGCGCGCAGCGCGGACGCTGCGCATCTGCGTATCCCGGCACGCGCGTTCACGCGCAGCGCGAGCAGTGATGCGCCGACGCAACGGTTTGAGAATCGTCACCGCGACACGCGCGCTCCAACGATGCGCGAACGATGCTCGGACGATGTCGAACGCCATCTCGCACTCGCATCGCGCAGGCGTCGTCGACGCGTGAGATGCCATCGCGAGCCGCGCATTGCCGGTGGTGTCGCCGGTGGTCTCACGGTGGTGTCGGCATGCGTCCGGCAGTGGATGACTCAACGCGTCGACCAGGACGACAGATCGCCTGGCGAGGCATCGGCTTGCGCACCATCCGAATGGACTACTGCCAACGGATCAGGTCGCCGATGCGCGCAAGCAACGAGAGAGGGGACGGCCGCACGCGCCGGCGCGTCCTGCGGCAGCAAGCGCGGCATGTTGCCCCACTTGAAACGCACGGCTAGAGGATTGCTTCGAGTGGCGGCCAGCGGACAATTTGCTGCATGACAGAATCGGCCTGTTGCCAGCCGCCAGGCCGGTCTGCGGCAGGTGCCGGGGCGGCTTTGGTGCGTACGCAAAGGCGGGCTGGCGATTGCGGCGCGAGCCCATCGCCAGTAGATTGGCGTACGCGCGCCGCCGGGCTGGTCCTGCGCCGGTATCATGGCGCGCGCCAACTCGAAGAGGAGATCCCAATGCACTTTACTGCCCCCCGCTCCGTCGCACGCGCCGCCGCCGTCGCGGCTCGCACCGCCGTGCTCGCAGGTGCGCTGCTGGGTAGCGCCGTTGCGCTGGCCCAGGCCACCCCGACCGGCTCATGGAAGACCATCGACGACGCCACCGGAAAGCCGCGCGGCCTGGTGGAGATCAGCGAACAGAACGGTGTCTACAGCGGCAAGCTCGTCAAGAGCTTCGTCGAGAGCGACGGCAAGCCCAAGGTGTGCGACAAGTGCACCGACGCGCGCCGCGACCAGCCCATCATGGGGATGACCATCATCACCGGCCTGCGCAAGACCGGCGACAACGAGTGGAGCGGCGGCGAGATCCTCGACCCCGAAAGCGGCAAGCTCTACAAGACCAAGATGTCGCTGGCGGACGATGGCAAGAAGCTCAACGTGCGCGGCTTCATCGGCATCAGCCTGCTGGGCCGCACCCAGACCTGGGAGCGCGAACGCTAGCCTGCCACGACGGGCGGTGCCGGTGCCACCAACGGCACCGGCCACACCGCCTGGTTGCCTTTGCGCATCACCTCCGCCACACCCTTCCCCGCCCATCCCGCCACTACCGCCCGCGCCCCCTTGCGCGGCATGCGGCCCGTTGCCTGCCATGCGCTGCCCGCATGACGACATGCGCAGAATTCGTTTTCGGCCCGACCTCGCTCCTCCTACCATCGGGTTACCTGCCGTGCGCCGCTTTATCCCCGACCGCACCGGGCGGCGCTGCCACGCCGGCCCGGCATCGACACGGTCCGCGCGCCGGGCCCGCCAACCCAGGAGGATGTCATGCACGCAAGCGCCCACCCAGAAGCGCCATCGAAGCCACCAAGCGTCAGCGGCGCGCAACGCCGCCGCGCCATCGTCGCCACCGTGATCGGCAACGGTCTCGAGTGGTTCGATTTCACCGTCTACAGCTTCTTCGCCGTCATCATCGCGAAGCTCTTCTTCCCCACCGGCAACGATCTGTCCTCGCTCCTGCTTGCGGTTGCCACGTTTGGCGTGGGATTCTTCATGCGGCCGGTCGGCGGCATCGTCCTCGGGGTATACGCCGACCGCGTGGGCCGCAAGGCGGCGCTGTCGCTGACCATCCTGCTGATGGCGCTGGGCACCACCATGATCGGCCTGGCGCCCACCTATGATCAGATCGGCCTGTTCGCGCCGCTGCTGATCGTGGTGGCACGGCTGCTGCAGGGCTTCTCGGCCGGTGGCGAGATGGGCGGCGCCACCGCCTTCCTGACCGAGTACGCACCGGTGGAGCGCCGCGCCTACTACTCCAGCTGGATTCAGGCGAGCATCGGCGTGGCCGTGCTGCTGGGCGCCGCGGTCGGTACCTTCGTCACCTCCGCGCTGAGCACCGAGGCGCTCAATAACTGGGGCTGGCGCCTGCCCTTCCTGCTCGGCATCGTGATCGGGCCGGTGGGCTACTACATCCGCCATCACCTCGACGAGACGCCGACCTTCCGCGATGCCACCGACAAGTCGGATTCGCCGCTGGCCGAAGTATTGCGCGACTACCCGCGCCAGACCGCGGCCAGCTTTTCAATGGTGATCCTGTGGACCGTCTGCACCTATGTGCTGCTGTTCTATATGCCGACGTACTCGGTCAAAGTGCTCCATGTGTCGCAGTCGACCGGCTTTATCGCCGGCATGGTGGGAGGCCTGGCGATCATGGTGTGTTCGCCGCTGGTGGGGCTGCTGGCCGATCGCATCGGGCGCCGCGTGCTGCTGTCGAGTTCCGCGCTGCTGATCCTGTTGCTGGCTTACCCGATGTTCGTCTACATCAACCAGGCCCCGGGGCTGGCTTCGCTGGTGGTCTTCCAGCTGGTGTTCGGCGTGCTGATCGCCACCTACACCGGCCCGATCCTGGCGGCGTTCTCCGAGCTGTTCCCGGCCAAGGTGCTGTCGACTGGATTGTCGGTGGCCTACAACCTGGCGGTCACCATCTTCGGCGGCTTCGCGTCATTCATCATCACCTGGCTGATCGCCAGCACGGGCAGCACCATGGCGCCGGCGTTCTACGTGATGTTCGCCGCCGCCATCAGCCTGGCCGGCACGCGCCTGGTGCGCGAGCCCGCCTACCTGCGCCCGGCGCAGGCTACCCGAGCCGCTCAACCCGTCTAATGACTGTCCCGCGCATGAAACAGATCCTGCTTAAGGGCGGCAACGTCCTCGACCCTGCCCACGGCAGCCTCCTGCAACGCCACGATGTGCTGATCGAGGGCGAACGCATCGCCGAAGTATCGGCCACGCCGATCCACGCCCCCGCAGCACAGGTGATCGACCTCGCCGGCAAGACCGTAATGCCCGGGCTGATCGACTGCCACGTGCACGTGCTGGCCTCGCTGGCCAACCTCGGCCTGAACGCGGTGCAGCCTAATGTACTGGTGGCGTTTCGCGCCATGCCGATCATGAAGGCCATGCTCGAGCGCGGCTTCACCACCGTGCGCGATGCGGGCGGCGCCGACTGGGGCCTGTCACAGGCAATCGAGGCCGGCCTGGTGCCGGGCCCGCGCATCTTCCCGTCCGGCAAGGCACTGTCGCAGACCGGCGGGCACGGCGACTTCCGCCCGCGCGCCGATGTGCTGGAGCCATGCTCGTGCGCCTTTCGCGCCGGCGCCATCGCCCGTGTGGCCGATGGCGTGGACGCGGTGCGCCTGGCGGTGCGCGAAGAGATCCAGAAGGGCGCCACGCAGATCAAGATCATGGCGTCCGGCGGCGTGGCTTCGCCCACCGACCCGATCGGCAACACGCAATACAGCGAAGACGAGATCCGCGCCATCGTGGCGGAGGCCGAGGCAGCCCAGACGTATGTGATGGCGCACGCCTACACCGGCCGCGCCATCGCGCGCGCGGTGCGCTGCGGCGTGCGCACCATCGAGCACGGCAACTTGGTCGACCGCGCAGCCGCGCGCGTGATGCGCGAGCATGGCGCGTTCGTGGTACCCACCCTGGTCACCTACGAAGCGCTCGCGCGCGACGGCGCACGCCTTGGCTTGCCGGCGGCATCGGTGGCCAAGATCGAAACCGTGCGCCAGGCCGGCCGCGATTCACTCGGCATCTACGCGCAAGCCGGCGTGCCGATGGGCTTTGGCTCCGACCTGCTGGGCGAGATGCACCAGGACCAGTCGGATGAGTTCCGCATCCGCGCGGAGCTGCTCGGCAACCTGGAAGCGATCCGCAGCGCCACCTCGATCGCCGCCGCGATCCTGCAGCGCGAAGGGGAGCTCGGCACCGTGCGGGCCGGCGCGCTGGCGGACCTGATAGCGGTCGATGGCAACCCGCTGGCGGACATCAGTGTGCTGTGCGGCCAGGGCGAGCACCTGGCAATGGTGATGCAGGCAGGACGGCTGCATCGCCAGCCCGCCTGAACGAAGCCAGCAGCCGGGCCAAAGCCCCGTGCTACGACGACGGCTGTCGCTCCCTCTCCCCTCACGGGGAGAGGGTTGGGGAGAGGGGCGGTTTGGCTAGGAGCCACTTGAAGCGAAGCCCAGTGTTTTCCAGCACGCAGGCGTAACGATCGCCCGCCCTCTCCCCCAGGCCCTCTCCCACAAGTGGGAGAGGGGAGCAAACCAGCGGCAAGATAAACCAATTGTGGTAGCCGTGATTCTCGCCCCACGGGCGGGAATCACCCAAGCGCGATGCGAAGCGAGCCGTCAAGGTTTGAATCTCCCGTTATGCGGCGCCTCGTCGGCAAGCCAAAAGAGCGGAAAAGAGGGACC
>NZ_BAAILO010000251.1:0-680 GCF_054589115.1 Cupriavidus sp. 8B
AAAACACGATACCGGGTTGTGATTGTATCAACCAAAATGTATTTAAGTGATCGAAAGATGACTTGGAATACGGCACAAATGCGAGAACTCATCCTGTAGCGAGCACGCCTTGAACGCAAGTTTGAGACACACTCGTTATAGGGTCAAGCGAACAAGTGCATGTGGTGGATGCCTTGGCGATCACAGGCGATGAAGGACGCGGTAGCCTGCGAAAAGCTTCGGGGAGCTGGCAAACAAGCTTTGATCCGGAGATGTCCGAATGGGGAAACCCGGCCCGTATGGGTCATCCCTGACTGAATACATAGGTCAGGGAAGCGAACGCGGCGAACTGAAACATCTAAGTAGCTGCAGGAACAGAAATCAACCGAGATTCCCAGAGTAGTGGCGAACGAAATGGGAAGAGCCTTGTACTCTTTAGCAGCATTGTTAGCAGAACGGGATGGAAAGCCCGGCCATAGCAGGTGATAGCCCTGTATGCGAAAACAGCGTTGTGGAACTAGGTGTACGACAAGTAGGGCGGGACACGTGAAATCCTGTCTGAAGATGGGGGGACCATCCTCCAAGGCTAAATACTCGTGATCGACCGATAGTGAACCAGTACCGTGAGGGAAAGGCGAAAAGAACCCCGGGAGGGGAGTGAAATAGATCCTGAAACCGCATGCATACAAACAGTCGGAGCC
>NZ_BAAILO010000252.1:0-52177 GCF_054589115.1 Cupriavidus sp. 8B
TGGTCAAAGAGGTCGACTGAAGTTAACACCGTCAGATTGTGTTTACAAGTAGCACTGCCTTATCGAGGACGCCGATTTGTGGGCAAACCTCAGCCCCTCACGGGGAGAGGGTTGGGGAGAGGGTTGGGGAGAGGGTTGGGGAGAGGGGCGGTTTGACTAGGAGCCACTGGAATCGGAGCCAATGGTTTTTTCCAGCACGACGGCGTAGCTAGCGCCTGCCCTCTCCCCGGCTTGCTCTCCCACAAATGGGAAAGCAAACCGGCCACATTGCAGGTTCCGCAAATACTCACCCGCGCAAATACCCCTGCGCCAACGCCACCCAACACGCCGCGCCCAACGGAATCAACTGGTCATTGAAGTCATAACCGTCGTTGTGGATCGAGCAGCCGACCCACTCGCCGGTGCCATTGCCCAGCGCAAAATAGCACCCCGGCATCTTCTCCAGCATCCACGCAAAATCCTCGCTGCCCATCTGCATGGATGGCGGCACCTGGATGACCTTGTCGCTGCCCAGCACGCTGGCCACGGCCTGCCGCGCGATGGCGGTCTCTTCCACGGTATTGCAGATCGCGGGCGCCAGGCGCTCGTAGTCGATGTCCACCGCCACGCCGCAGGAGGCGGCCTGGTGCATCACCACCTCGCGGATGCGGGTCTCCAGCAGGTCTCGTACCTCCGGCACGGTAGCGCGCACGCTCAGTTTCAGCGCTGCGGTCTCCGGAATGATGTTGTAGGTGCTGCCGGCCTGCATCTGGCCCACGCTGATCACCGCTGCGTCGACCGGCGCCACGTTGCGCGCCACGATGCCTTGCAGCGCCACCACGGTAGATGCGAGGGCCAGCGTGGGATCCGTGGCGCGGTGGGGCATGGCCCCGTGGCCGCCCTTGCCGCGGAAGGTGATGGTGGCGCGGTCCGACGAGCCGCCCATCGGGCCGCTTTGCACTACCGCCATGCCTACCGGCAGGCCGGGCGCGTTGTGGAAGGCGTAGATCGCGTCGCAGGGGAAACGCTCGAACAGGCCGTCGTTCATCATGGCGAGCGCGCCGGTCATGCCTTCCTCGTCGGGCTGGAAGATCAGGTTGAGCGTGCCGTCGAAATTGCGCGTGGCGGCCAGGTACTCGGCCGCGGCCAGCAGCGTGGCGGTGTGGCCG
This sequence comes from Cupriavidus sp. 8B, assembly GCF_054589115.1. Lineage (NCBI taxonomy): Bacteria > Pseudomonadati > Pseudomonadota > Betaproteobacteria > Burkholderiales > Burkholderiaceae > Cupriavidus > Cupriavidus sp. 8B. The sequence continues at coordinate 1,149 of NZ_BAAILO010000252.1, forward strand.
TCATGGCCGCAGGCGTGCATGCGGCCTGCTACCTGGCTGGCGTAGGGCAGGCCGGTGCGCTCCTGCAGCGGCAGCGCGTCCATGTCGGCGCGGATGCCGATGGCGCGCGCGCCGTTGCCCACCTTCAGTTGCGCCACCAGCCCGTGGCCGCCCACGTTGTGCACGCTATAGCCCCACTCGCGCAGCAGCGCGGCGGCCATCTCGGCCGTGCGTGGCATGTCGGCGCCGAGTTCCGGATGGGCGTGGATGCGATGGCGCAGTTCGGCGAAGCGCTCGGCGGATTCGGTCAGTGCCAGCGGGATGTTTCCTGGGTGCTTGGTCATGGCTGCAAGGTGTGGGTCGTGCGTTCGGATGGGATGGGTTTTGCGCCGCGCGTCAGTCGCGGCCGGGGTGGCTGGGGAACAGCGCCAGCGCGATCAGGCTGACGCAGGAGGCCGTCATCAGGTACCCGGCAGGCGCCATGTTGCTGCCGGTGGCGCTGATCAGCCAGGTCACGATCAGCGGGGCGAAGCCGCCGAACACGGTCACGCCAAAGCTGTACATCACCGACATGCCGGTGGCGCGATGGTGGCGCGGCAGCGCTTCCATCATCAGGGCCGCACCCGCGCCGCTGCCAACCGACATCAGGGTAACGGCGCCGCCGATCAGCGCCATGGTGAGTGCAAGGCTGGGGCCGGAGGACAGCAGCGTGAAGTTGGGATACACCAGCGCCAGGGAGGTCAGCCCGCCGGCAAACAGCAGCGGCTTGCGGCGCGGCAGCCGGTCGGCCAGCAGCCCGAACAAGGGCGCCATCACCAGCATGGCAGCGCCGGCCGTGCATGCCGCCAGGAAGGCGGTGACGGGCGGCATATGCAGCGCGCTCACCAGGTAGGTGGGCATGTAGAACACCATGATGTACATGGATGAGGTGCTGCCAGTCATCAGCAGCATGCCCAGCAGCAGCGTGCGGCCATGCTCGCGGAACACCTTGCCCACGCCGCCATGCGCGCTGCCGCCTTCGTAGGTTTCTTGCAGGTGCCGGCGGATATACATGCCAACCGGCGCAATCAGCAGGCCCAGCATGAACGGCAGGCGCCAGCCCCACGCGAGCATGGCTTCGGGGCTGAGCGAGGCCGAGACCGCGGCACCCGTCAGCGCGCCCAGCAGCGCGGCGCCGCCTTGCGTGGCGGCTTGCCAACTGACCAGGAAGCAACGGTTGCGCTTGTTGGCTGTCTCCAGCAACAGGGCGGATGCGGCGCCGATTTCCCCGCCAGCCGACAAGCCTTGCAGCAGCCGGCCGATCACCACCAGCACGGTGGCGGCCACGCCAATGCTGGCATGGGTGGGCGTGAGCGCGATCAGCGCCGTGCCCACCGTCATCAGCACGATGGTGAGCGTGAGCGCCGCCTTGCGGCCGCGCTGGTCGGCCAGGTTGCCGATCAGCACGGCGCCCAGCGGGCGCATCACGAAGCCGACGCCAAAGGTGGCGAAAGACAGCAGCAGCGATGCCAGCGGGCTGCTGGACGGGAAGAACAGTTTGCCGATGGTGGCGGCAAAGAAGCTGTAGACGGTGAAGTCGTAGATTTCCAGCCCGTTGCCGATGGCGGCGGCAACGATGGCGCGTCGGGAATGCGGGCGGGCGGCAGTGGCGCCGGTGGCGGGCGCGGCGCCGGCCGGATGGCCTGGCGCGGTGTGGGCAACGGTCATGCTGTCTTCCTCGGGTGGGGTAGATGGGCAATGGGTGCGGCGTGGCCCCGTTGCTCTCGGTGTGGGGGCATGGTAAGAGCCACGCGGCAGATAAGCACATCGCTTTTTTTCATGGGTATGAGCATTGGGAATCAGGCAGGCTGCCGGATGCGGCGCGCGGGGTTTAACAGCGGTGCGCAATGCCGATGGCCGCGGTCATGGGGTCGTCGCCGGGGTGGCTGACGGGCACCAGGTGACGGTGTAGCTGGCGAGCGCCTTGCTGAAGACCCAGCCGGCGCGCAGGTAGGGGAAGGTGCGTGGCGTAGCGCGTGAAGAGCGAGCCGTTGGTGGCGCCGTTGGTGGTGCCGGTGTCGCTGTTTTACCGCGTGTGCCTTTGCAATTCCCGCTTGCTTCCGATCCCATCGCCTCGCTCTCCTGGCATGGCACACCAGAACCGGTGTGATGTGCCATCTTCGAGGCGGCGCGCGGCGTGGGGCAATTCGCTTGTTTTCATTGCCCTTCGATTTGGTTATGGCCCGTAACTAATTGAATGTTATGGGTTTTGGTCCGGAGGGCGGGTTGGCATCATGCTGCGCCTGCGCAGGGCTGGGGCATTGCCTGGCCCACTGCACATTGCCGGCGCATGCGGGCCCGCTCATGGGGCGGTGGGGTTGGCCGGTGGCGGATAGTGGCCCGCCAGCGCTTGCAGCACGGCGTCGTGCAGGCGCGCTGCCGCCCACGTCAGCACATGCCGGTCGCGCGTGACCAGCGAGATGATGCGGTCGGGCACCGGCTCGGCGACCTCGATGAAATCCATCCGCTCGGTGATGTACTCGCTGCCAAGCGATTCGCTGGAAAGCAGGATCAGGGTGTCCACCTGCCAGCACAGGTCCAGCGCCAGGGCCATCGATGTGCATTCGACCACCCGCGTCGGCACGCCCAGGCCATTGCCTGCAAATAGTTGATGAAACGGCGAGCTGGCATCGGACAGCGGATCCAGTGCCACCCAGTCCGCCTGCTGCAGCACGCGCACCGAACGCGCCGTGCGCAGCGGATGCCCACGCCGCGCGGCGATCACGGTGAGCAGGCGGCACACCTGGGTGCAGTCCAGCCCGCGGTCCGCCGGCAGCAATTGCGAGGTCACCGCGAAATCCATGGTGCCCTCGCGCAGGTGCTCCAGCAACTGCGCCGGGCGCATCTCCAGCACCCGCAGGCGGGCGTTCGGAAACTCGCGGCGAAACGTGCTCAGGCAGGCCGCCATCGGCCGCATCAGCGCCGTGACCGGCGTCACCCCCACGGTGATCTCGCTTTGCACCGTGCCTTTCATGTCTTCCAGGTCTTCGCGCGCGCGGCGCACATTCTCGCTGATCAGCCGCGCATGCGAGACCAGCCGCTGCCCGTAGGGTGTCAACTGCACGCCCTTGCTGGAGCGCACAAACAAGGTGGCGCCGACGCTGCTCTCCAGCTCCTTGATGGCCTTGCTCAGCGCGGGCTGCGTCAGGTGAAGGATGCGCGAGGCTTCCTGGATGCTGCCGGTTTCGGCAACGGCGGCCAGGGCGCGCAGCTGGTTGAGCTTCATGAGGGAGCCTGCTGGATCGTGGGCGGACATGTTAAGGGCAAAGCGCCCGGCGCGAAAGGACGCTCGCCTGGCGGCCCGGCGGGTTGTCCCAGGGCAATCATGTGGCCTGCAGCCGGGCCGGCGGAAGCGTTGGCACGCTCCTTGCGCGGGAAACTGCACCCGGCTTGCGCTAGAATGGCAAGCCTAGCCACTGTAAGCAATCATGATGCGACGCCATCCCGGCGTGCGTGATTCATCTTGCGTTAGCGCGCGAGCACCGATATTGTGCATCGGTGCACCGCCGACGAAGCTGCGCCGCAGTAGCCATCTTTCCCTCGCAGCCCTTCGTCTGCCTTATTCTCAATATCTCATGCAGCTTGACGACACCAACCCGCAAAACTCCTTCCTGAACACCACGCGCAAAGAGCGCAAGCGTGTACAGGTGTACCTGGTCAGCGGCATCCGGCTCGTCGGCTCCATCGAGTCATTCGACGCGTTCGTGGTGATGCTCAGCACACCCGGTGGCATGCAGACCATCTACAAGCGCGCCATCTCGACTATCCAGCTGGATACCGGCACGCGTCCTCCCGGTGGCGGCTCGCGCCCGCCCGGCACCGGCCCGCGCACGCCCGGCGCAGGCCCGCGCACGCCACGCGTGTCGGCCGATGGCAACTCCACCCAGGCACCCCTGGTGGTCACGCGCAAGCGCCGCTCCATGGCGCCCGGCGGCGCTGACGAGTAAGACTGGCAGCACTGCCGGGCGGGGCAGCCTCTTGACTTTACTTTTCTGGCCGTGGGTGTGGCATGTGCCTGGGTTGACTTTGTCTGGCCCGGCGAAGTAACGCCCCGGCCGGGAGGCCGGGGCGTTACGAAAAGCGGTGAGGCCGCGTCGCGTCAGCTGCCGATGCCCAGCAACTCGACTTCAAAGTTCAGCGTGGCGTTCGGTGGGATCGTGCCGGGCACGCCGCGCGCGCCGTAGGCGGTCGGCCCCGGGCAGACCAGCTTGGCCTTGCCGCCGACCTGCATCTTTTGCACGCCTTCGGTCCAGCAGGGGATGACGCGGTTCAGCGGGAACGAGATCGGCTGGCCGCGCTTGTAGGAGCTGTCGAACTCGGTGCCGTCAGTCAACGTGCCACGGTAGTGCACCTTGACCACGTCCGAGGCCTTGGGCGTGGCGCCGGTGCCCTTGACGATGTGCTGGATGGACATGCCGGACGGCAGGGTTTCCGCGCCCGGGGCGGCAGCGTGGGCGATGGAAGCCATTCCCAGGGCGGCAAGTAGCAGTGCGATCTTCTTCATGTGTCAGCTGGCAGAGTGGAGGGGAGAAGTTGGCCGGTCGCGCCGGCCGGAAAACCAGCATCTTAAACCGGGAACGGGATCCCTTGGCCACGCTGGCCAAGGCGCATCAAGGCATCACGGGCGGATGGTAGGGCAAGGTCGACGCAAACGCCCACAGCATGAACAGCACAAGCGGCGCGTGGACCAGCAACTGGGTAAAGGTGAACCCGACCACGTCCTTGGCCCGGATCCCCAGCACGCCCAGCAGCGGCAGCATCCAGAACGGGTTGATCAGGTTGGGCAGCGCCTCCGCGGCGTTGTACACCTGCACGGCCCAGCCCAGGTGGACTTGCAGCTCGTTGGCCGCTTGCATCACGTATGGTGCTTCGATCACCCACTTGCCGCCGCCCGATGGCACAAAGAAGCCCAGCACGGCGGAATAGACGCCCATCACCGCGGAAAACGATTCCTTGGTGGCGACCGAGACAAAGGCCGACGCCAGATGGTGCGACAGCGTCGTGCCATCCACGCCGGCTGCCTTGGTGAGGATGAACGCGATGCCGCCATACAGCGGAAACTGGATCAGCACGCCAGCGGTGGACGGCACGGACCTGGCCACCGCGCGCAGGAAGCGCTTGGGACGCCAGTTCAGCAGCATCCCGAGCATCAGGAACAGGAAGTTATAGGTGTTGAGGCTGGAGATCGCGAGGATCGGGTCCTTGGTGGTGAATTCGTGCACCAGCCATCCGGCGCCGAGGGCGACGATCAGCAGGGTCAGCAAGGGGCTGTATTCCAGCCATTCGCCGGGGCGCGTAGGGCGGCCAATGCCGTCGCCGGCATCGTCGAGATCCACGCCCATGTCCTGCGCGGTGCGCGCGCGCTCGCCCACCGGCGCTGAAAAGTACGCCACCAGCAAGGAGGCAGCGATCAGTACCGCCGTCATGGCCATCGATTGCCACAGGAAGATGGTCTGCGAAAACGGAATCACGCCGGTGACATCCAGCAGCGACTTGGGCAGGCTGGCGGGATTGGCCTGCAACTGAGCCGCGGACGAACTCAGTCCCAGCGCCCACGTGGCGCCCATCCCCAGGTAGGCGGCGGCGCTGGCCGCGCGATAGTCCACGCGCAGCCCGGTGCGCCGTGCCATGGCGCGCACCAGCAGCCCGCTGAAGATCAGGCTGATGGCCCAGTTGAGCAGCGAGGCCAGCAGGCTGACCAGCGCGACGAAGGCGATGGCGCCGCGCGCGGTGCGCGGCAGGGCGGCCAGCCGCTCGATCAGCAGGGAGGCCGGGGGCGAGGCCGCCACCACATAGCCCGAGATGGCCACCACCGCCATCTGCATGGTGAAAGGGATCAGGCTCCAGAAGCCGTCGCCAAACGCCCGCGCCACGCTTTGCGTGGGCGCGCCGATGGCCATCGCGCCGAGCGCCACGACGATCACAGCGATGGCGGCAAAGATGTATGAGTCGGGGAACCAGCGCTCGGACCAGTCGGTGACCTTGACGGCCAGCCGCTCCAGCCCGCCGCGGCTCGGGTTGTCCGGCGTGTCCAGCGATAGGGGGGTGCTTTTCATGGTTGTCTCCTTACATTGCCATGGCTTTTACGCGCGGCGTGGTGCCGTGCGAGCCTTCGAATCCTTCATAGGCCATGACCGCGGCCGCGAGATCTTCCAGCGCGGTGCCGACAGCCTTGAAGACGGTGATCTCGGTGTCATTCGTGCGGCCGGGATGGCGCTGCTGGCACAGATCCGCGAGCATGGCCCGGATGTCTGCCGCCATGAGCACGCCAGCCCCGATCGGGTGGAGCAGGTCGCCGGCCTTGAGCACGGCTTCGCTGGTATCGACGAAGACGGAGGTGGCATCGAAGCAGTCGTCGTCGGCCTCGCGCATGGCCGGCGTGAAGCCGCCGATCAGGTCCAGGTGGGTGCCGGGCCTGAGCCACGCGCGCTGCACGAGCGGCGAGGTGGAGAGCGTGGCCGAGGTCACGATGTCCGCGTCTTCGCAGGCGGCGGCGATGGTCGGGGCAAAGCGCGCGTCGAAGCCGTCGGCTTGTAGCCGTGCCGCCAGCGCTTCGCCCTGGCTCGCGTTGATATCCCAGACGGCAACACGCTCGATCGGCCTGACGGCCCGATAGGCATGGGGCAACAGGCTGGCGACGCGGCCCGCGCCGAGCACCAGCATCGACGCCGCCTCCTTCCGGCTCAGATAGGAGGCCGCCAGCGCCGACGCGGCGGCGGTGCGCCGGGACGTGATCTCGTTGCCATCGATCATGGCCAGCGGCTGGCCGGTGCGCGCGTCGTGCAGCAGGTAGGTCGAGTACAAGCCCGGCAGCCCGGACTGCGTATTGCCGGGGTAGATGGTCACGGTCTTCACGCCGAGGTAGGCGCCGGTTTGCCACGAGGGCATCAGCAGCATCGTTCCCGGCGCCGCGCCATGCGCATCGATGGCATGGCTGTGGCGCTTCGGGACCTCGCAGCCGCGGATAAACGCGTCGCGCAGGGCGGGCACGAGTTTGCCGAACGGCAACAGCGCGCGGGTGGTGTCGGAGTCGAGTATCAACATGTTGGCTTGGGTGGGGTTGGAAGAAGGGCGGCAGCGCCGGGTGCGATCAGGCATTCAGCACGATGTCGCTGGCGGGAACGGCCTGGCACGCCAGGCACACGCCGGCATCCTCAGGTTCCTCGCCATGCAGGTGCCGGATGCGGCCGGACACGATGGACACCGCGCAACTCTCGCACTGGCCGACCCGGCAGCCGCTGGGCAAGGCCAGGCCGAGTTTTTCGGCGAAGCCCAGCAAGGGTCCGTCCGCGCAGCGCCAGGTGCTGGTGGTGCCGGATCTGGCGAACACCACGTTGAACTGCTGGTCGGGCCCGGCGACCATGCGCTCGGGCGAGCGGAACACTTCCCGGAAGATGTCGGCGCTCGGCACGCCGCGGTCGGCAAGCGCATCGGCGAAGGCGGTCATCATCGGCGCGGGGCCGCACATGTAGACGAGCGGGCGCTGGCCGAGCAGCCTGGCTGGGACATGCTCGGCGCTGACGCGCCCGGCCACGTCGTAGTCGACGCCGGGCACGTCGCATGCCGCCGGACGGTCATAGAAGTTGACGACCTCCAGCCCCGGGAGGGTTTGCCGCAGCGCCCGGACGCGCGACCGGAACGCATGGGCCGCGCCGTTCTGGTTCGCGTACAGCAGCAGCATCTTCGGCGGATCGGCGAGGCCGGCCAGCGATTCGAGCAGGCAGATGAACGGCGTGATGCCGATCCCGCCGGCCAGCAGCACCAGCGGCCGCCGGGTGCGCACCGGCATGACAAAGGTGCCGGATGGCGAGCGCAGGGCGACCGTATCGCCAACTGCAAGGCAGAGGTTGATATGCGAGGAGGCGCGCCCGAATACGGCCTCGCCGGTATCCGACCGGCCCGCCGCGCGGCGCACGGAGATGGTGTAGCCGCGCCGCCCCGGCAAGACGGCGGGGCCGGTAAGCGAATACGAACGCACTACTTCTTCGCCGGCGGGTGGCACGGTGAGCTTGATCGTCACATGCTGGCCCGGCTGGAAGTCCGGCAGGCCGCCGCCGTCGGCGGGTTCCAGGAACACCGACGTGACCTCAAAGGCCTCCTTCACGAGTTTGGCAACGCGGAAGGCGCGATAACCGTCCCACCGGCGGCGCGCCACGTCAAAAGCGGGATCGCGCTCCACATTGCAACGGTAGGCGCGCAGCGGCACGGAGCCGCTGACCGGGTCGATGCTGTCCGCTGCGATCAGGCCGTTGTAGTTGCTGTTGCCCGGGCCCGTGGCATCCAGCGCGGTTTGGCCAAGCCCATCACAACGCTGCCACCAGCCAAACTCCCCGACCACCACGCGCGGATGCAGGCCCTCCCTGATCTTGGCGATAAACCTTGCGCTGCCGATGGCCGTGGTCACCCGGATCGCATCGCCGCTGGCAATGCCGCGCGCGGCTGCCAGCGCCGCCGGGATTTCCGCTTCGGGCTGCAACGCGCGGCGCCGCAGCGAGGGCAGGCCGCGATGCTGGCTGTGGCAGTAGTAGCCGCTTTTGGCCGAGGTCAGGACGAAGGGATAGGCATCGCCAGACAGGCCGTTTGCGTCGTCAGCCTCTTCGGGCTGCTGGCCGGCGCGTGGCAGTGGCGGATAGCCGTGGCGCAGCAGCTGCTCGGAGTAGAGCTCGACCAGCCCCGTTTGTGTATGGAAAGCGCGCTCGCGCGGCCGGCTCGCATACTTGCGCTCCACGTCTGCAACGGGTACGCGGATGCCTTCCGGCTGCTCACGCAACTGGCCCACGGTCAGGCCGGAAGGGGCGAGCATATGATTCCATCCTGCCTCCAGGCTGCCGCCGAAGAACGCCTCCGACATGCCCAGCCTGACGGCAAGGCCGAACACGATGTCATTGTCCGAGCGCGACTCGCCGCGCGGCGACACCATGCGCTGGCGCAGTTGCACCAGTTGCTCGGCCTCGGCGGAGATTTCGAAGCCGATGCGCAGGCCTTCGCGCTCCCACGGCGTGTTGACCGGCAACAGGATATCGGCGTAACGGGAACTGGGCGTCTCGAACAAATCGCAATGCACGTAGAAGTCCAGGCTGCGCAGGGCGCGCTCGCCGTCTTCCACATCGGCTTGCGAGAGCAGGGGGTTGGTGCCGAATGCCACCAGGGTGCGTATGGCATAAGGCTGCGCGTGCAGGATGGCCCGGTAAAGGTCGCGCGCGGTGACCCATCCCTGCGCGGGCGGGCCGAGCGGCCTCGCGTCATGGCCTAGCGCCTTGCTCTTCTGCGCTGGCGGCAGCAGGTCGAAACTGCTGACCGGGTTGTACGGCGGCTTTTGATAGATGCGGTTGCCGCCCAGCTTGTCGAAGCTGCCGGTCAAGGCGTAGAGGCAGGCGATTGCCCGGTCCGTCTGGGTGGCGTTGTCGTGCTGGCCCACGCCGGACCAGGCGTGATAGGCCACGCGCCTGGCCGCGCCGAACAGGCTGGCCGCATGGCGGATATCCGCCTCCGCCACCCAGGTCAGCGCGGCGGCCACGTCGGCCGGATAGCGGGCACATTCGCTGGCGTAAAGGTCGAAGGCGGGGCGGCACGCGAGCGTGGCCGTGGCGTGGCTCACCTCGAACGTGCCTCTTAGCGCAACCCGCTCGTTGTCCCCACCGGCCAGCGTCGACGACGGCCGGGCCTGCCCGGCATGGGCATCCCAGACCAGGTAGGCATCGCCATCGGCCAGCCCCACGTCGCGGCCACGCAGGAAGCGCCCGTTGTCGCTGCGCACCAGCAAGGGGCCATTGGTCCATTGCCGCAAGAAGCCGAGGTCGAATGCATTGGCTTCGATCAGCAGGTTGGCGATCGCCAGGGCGAGCACGGCGTCCGTGCCCGGCCGCACGCGCAGCCATTGCTCCGCCTGGCTCGCCAGCGCCGTTTCCCTGGGGTCCACCACCAGCAGCTTCGCCCCGGCGGCCCTGCCGGCGCCAATCGCCTCGGCCTGCGACAGCCAGGTATTGGTCGGGTTATGGCCCCACAGCACGATGAGCTCCGCGTTGCGGTAATCCGCGGTCGGCATGCCGCAGCCGAAGGTGAAGGCGTGCGCGTAGTCCTTGTGCCAGTTGCAGATTTCCGTGGCGTAGCAGGTGTTGGGGCTGCCGAAGAGCCGGATAAACCGCTCGATCCAGTCGATGCTGTCCGACAGCGGCGTGCCGCTCGGCGTGGTGACGGCAAACGCCACTGACTCGGCGCCAACCTCGCGCCTGGCCTGCAGCATGCGCTGCGCGACCTCGGCCAGGGCCGCCTCCCAGCTGATGCGCTGCCAGCCGGGATCGGCATCGGTCTTGGGGTTGGTCCGGCGCATCGGGTACAGGACACGGTCCGCGCTATGGACCAGTTCCGGCGCGGATTTGCCTTTCATGCACATCGCCTTGCCCGTCGGATGCGAGGGATCCGGGCGCACGGCGATCAGCGCATCGTTGGCCACTACGTTGACCGTGCCGCATCGGGAGCGGCACAACGTGCAGTAGCCGCGCTTATCTTCCTGGATCATGGTTGTCACCGCATCTTGTCTCTTGACTGGATGCTAGCTAGCATGGGGAAGTATTTCTAATTCATAATTTCGACATAGCAATATCGGAAAAATCGATGCTCCCCACTTTGAAGCAACTGCAGCATTTCGTGGCGATTGCCGAGACCGGGCAGGTGTCGCGCGCGGCGCTTCGCTGCCATGTCTCGCAGTCGTCCATGACGGCCTCGCTGAAGACCCTGGAGGAGGCGGTGGGTGTGCGGTTGTTTGCCCGGCATGCCGGCGGCGTGCGCCTTACCGAGGCCGGTACGCGTTTCCTGCGGCATGCGCAGCAGATCGAGGACGCCGTGCTGGATGCGGTGGAAGCCGTCAGCGTGGCGCCGGTCGATATCAAAGGCACGGTGCGCATGGGCGTGACGGAGACCATCACGGCCTACGTGCTGCCCGGCCTGCTGGCATCCATCGAGCGAAAGTTTCCCGGGCTCCGGCTTGAGGTGCTGGAGCGGGAGCGCCATGACATCGAGCGGGGCATCTTGCGTGGCGAGATCGATATTGCCCTGCTCCTGGTCTCGAACCTGCCCGGGCTCGACCACGTCACGTGCGAGACGCTGCTGCGCTCGCCAAGGCAGCTATGGGGCCACCCCGAGCACCCGCTGATGATGGCGGACCGCATCGCCCTGGCGGACGTGGCACGGCATGACTACATCCTGCTCGACATGGACGAGCATATCGCTACGGTCGGCAAATACTGGGGGCAATATGGCCTGGCGCCCCAGGTCCGCTACCAGAGCTGCTCGATCGAGGCGGTGCGCAGCCTGGTCGCGGCCGGTCGCGGGATCGCCATCCTGTCCGACCTGGTTTACCGGCCCTGGTCGCTGGAGGGGCAGCGGATTGTGCGGCGCGGGATTGCTGACAAGGTGCCGTCGATGGACGTGGGGCTGGTGTGGAAACGGGAACCCGCCACGCCGGCCAACGTGGTGGCGCTGGCAGACTACCTGCGCAGTGCGCTCAAGGGCAGGCAGAGGGCGCGGATGTGAGCTGCGGGCCCGTGCCAGGGTCAGTGAGGGTCAGTGGCCAGCGCCGGACTCCCGCGGCCGCAAGGCAGGACCCGGCTGGCTGCTCCCGGCCGGCTCGCGGGCTTTGCGCAAGATCCGTTGAAGCTCGTTTTCCGCAATCACCCCTTCGCTGCACGCGGGGCACTTGAGCACGGTCAGGAGGATGGACGCGCCCACCTCCGGCCCGTTTATCTCCAGCGTTGTCGCTGACAAGTCAGATTTCCTGCAGCTTGGACATAGCATGGTGCGAGGGGGGCGATGAGGGGTCAGGGAGCAGGCGCGAAGCATCGCTTGCGCTGGCCAGGTTCTTGCTGGCGCGGCGGGCAGCGGGTATCGCCATAGGAGCAGAACACGCAGCAGTCCCCGGGCTTGGGTTTGAGCACGGCGTTGCAGCGCTCGCACGCATAGAACCACTGGCACGCGTCGGTGGGCATGTTCTCGGCGCGCCGGTGTCCGCAATGTGGACAGGTGATGATCGAGTGCAGCAGGACTTTGCCCATCCCCTTCCCTTAAGGCCAGCTTGCACGTAGTCTAGGTGCGTACTCAGGTACGGAGTCAAGCGATGGCATCGACACTGACGATCGGGCAGGTGGCCAAGGCGGCAAATGTGGGCGTGGAAACGGTGCGCTACTACCACCGGTGCGGCCTCTTGCCGGTCCCACAGCGAGCGCCTGGCGCCATCCGGCAATATCCACGTGAAAGCCTGCAGCGGCTGATCTTCATCCGCAGAGCCCAGGCGCTTGGATTCACGCTGGATGAAATCCGCGCCTTGCTGCAACTCAATGACGGTAGCACGTGCGGGACCGCGCGCACGCTGGCCGAGCGCAAGCTCCAGGCGGTGGAAGCGCGGCTGCTGGAGTTGCAGGCGCTGCGTACCGACCTGCACAGGTTGATCGGGCAATGCCACGCCAATGGCGGCACCGGCTCGTGCCCCTTGATTGACACATTGTGCGCGTCCAGTTAGCCGTCCAGCTCCCCACGCGCCATGTATCTTCCATAGTTCTTGCACGGCGCCAGCATCACCACCAAGGAGGCCAAGGGCTTCAGCCTTTACCTGCTGCGGGCGATCATCGATGGGCGCGGCGCAGAGGTGGTGGACCTGGCCAGGACGAACCTGTGGCGATAGCGCTGGCCCCTGACGCCTGCAGCTAGTCGATCCGCGCGCCGCTCGCCTTGACGATCGGCCGCCAGGCCTGGTACTCGGCCGCCACGAACTTGCCGAACGCATCCGGTGTGTATTGCATCGGTTCCGCGCCTTGCATGACGAACTTCTTGCGGATATCGGGGCTATTCACGGCGCTGGCCACGGCCTTGTTCAGCTTGGCGACCACATCGGGCGGCGTGCCCTTGGGGGCGAACAGGCCAAACCACGCGCCGGTTACCAGGTTCTTCACGCCGGCCTCGGCCATGGTCGGCGTCTCGGGCAGCGCTTCGGCGCGCTTGGCGCTGGTGACTGCCAGCGGGCGCAGTTGCCCCGCGCGGATATGGCTCATCACCGACGGGATGGTGGCGAACATGAACTGCACGCGCCCGGCCAGCAGGTCGTTCAGGGCATCGGCGCCCTTGTAGGGCACATGCACGGCGTTGGCGCCGGTGCGCTCGTTGAGCAGCGCGCCGGACAAATGCGCGGCGGTGCCAACGCCCGTGGAAGCGAAGTTCAGCTTGCCGGGGTTTGCCTTGGCATAGGCCACCAACTGGGCGACGTCGCTGGCCGGCACGCTCGGATGCACCACCAGCACGTTAGGCACGTCGGCGATCGGCGCGACCGCGGCCAGCGCGGTTTGCGGGTTGACCTTGAGGTTGGGGTACAGCGTGGGATTGATGGCGACCGGGCCCACCGACGTGGCCAGCAGCGTATAGCCGTCCGGCGCGCTCTTGGCGACGAACTCCGTGCCGATGTTGCCGCCCGCTCCCGGCCGGTTCTCGACGATCACTGTCTGCCCCAGGCTCTGGCCGAGTTGGTTGCCGACTTCGCGGGCGAGGATATCGGTGGTGCCACCCGCGGAGAACGACACCACGATACGGATAGGTTTGCTGGGATAGGTTTCGGCATTGGCGCCGGTGCTGGCACCGGCGATGGCAAGCGAAAGCAGCGCGGCGGCGGCTAGCCGCTGTGGCAGGGTCATGTCTGTCTCCACGAGAATAGAGGTGGTTTCGGCCCGCGCTACTTTGGCGCGTGCCACCAGAGACATGGTACGAAGCTGGTCTCGTCCAGCGTTGATTAAATAGAAACGCTGCTTTCTTTCATGATGATGGCGCGGGCCTTCAGCGCGCCGCCGCCTGGCCTAGCGCGAGCGCTGGTAATGCCGCTCCATTGTCGCGCACTGGCCCAGGTAGTCCAGCAGCTTGGCCGTCCCGGCCGGCAGCGATTGCCGGTCGCGCACGCAAACATAGAAGTTGCGCGTGGCCCACGCATCGGTCAGCGTCAGCAGGCTCAGCCCCATCATCGACAGGTAGTTCTTGGCGATGCCCTCCGGCACCACGGCAATGCCCAGCCCCTCGCGCACCATCCGGCAGCGCGCCTCGAAGTTCGATACCTGCGTCTTGACCGTCAGCGGCCGCGAGATGGTGCTGTTCGCCAGTTGCAGGAAGGCATCGAAGGTATGGCGCGGGAAATAGCCGAGGAAGTCGTAATCCAGCGCTTCTTCCAGTTGCAGCGAGCCTTTGGCTTCCAGCGGGTGGCCGCGCGGCACCACCAGTCCCACCCGGTCCGAGCGGTAGGGCAGGGAGAACACGCCGGGGCTGGGCGCTTCGGCGTGATAGATGCCGATGTCGGCGTCGCCGTTGGAGACCATGCGCGGAATGTCGAAGCTGAACGATTCGATCAGGTCGATGCGGCTGTCCGGCGCGCTGTGCAGGAAGCCGCTGATATCGGTGGGCAGGAACTGGAGGATGGTGGAGCGGTTTGCCGCCAGGCGGATCTTGGCGATGCCGTCCATCGAATAGGTGACGAGCGCCTCTTCGGCCAGCTTGATGCTGCGGACGATGGCCCTGGCATGCTGGTAGAGCATGGCGCCGGCCGGCGTGGGCTCCACGCCGCGGCCATGGCGCACCAGCAGCGCGGTGCCGACCTGGCGCTCCAGCTCGGAGATGCGTTTGCTGGCTGCCGAGGTGACGAGATGTTGGCGTTCGGCTGCGCGCGAAAGGCTTTTTTCCTCGACGGCGGCGATGAGAACTTCCAGGGAGGCGATATCCATGCGGGTGTCTGCGGCTAGGTGGGGCTAGGTGGGTCTACGTGCGTCCGTGTGCGACTGTGCGCGGCGGGCGTGGCGCACGAAGGCGCCAGGGATGGCCTGCCATGCTATGCAGGCTCGCCGCCAACGTCAAACCGGATTTTCCCGGGCGCGGCAGGTCGTTCGCCAAATGCGTCGGCAGCCATGCTTGTGCGGCCCCGGTGCATGCCATTTCGCCACCGTGCTCGGGAGCCTTCACCAAATTTCAAAGCTCCCCGGCGGGCGATCCCTAACATCGGGGTCAAGGCGGCAGGCAATGTGCCATCAAGCCGCCAACGAGACAAACAATGATGAGGAGCACTGCATGGTGATCGATGAACTGGCCGAATACGTCGGCGCTGAGGGACGGCGCACACTGTCGCCCGAGGTCCTCCATTATGGCAAGCGCGCCGTGATCGACTGGTTTTCCGCGCTGTTTCCCGGCACGCGCATGTCGCCGGGGACCAACCTCGTCGAGGCGCATCGCGCCGAGCTGGGCGTGGGCGCGGCCACCGTGATCGGCCATGGCATGACGGCGTTCCCGGCCACGGCCGCCTGGATCAACGGCAGCGCGTCGCATGCCGCGGAATTCGACGATATCTTCCGCGACGCGGTCTACCATCCCGGCTGCCCGACCATCTCCGCCGCGCTGGCGCTGGCCGAAGACCGGGATGCCCCAGGCGAGGCCTTCCTGCGGGCGGTGGTGGCAGGCTACGAGGTCTCCACCCGCATCGGCGCAGCAATCCAGCCCGCGCACTATCGCTATTTCCATACCACCGGCACCGTGGGCTGCTTCGGCAGCGCGGCGGCCAGCGCCTTGCTGCTGGCGCCGGGAGACGCGCGCGTGGCCGCGAATGCGCTGGCTACTTCCGCCACCTTTGCCTCGGGTTTGCAGCAGGCCTTCCGCTCGGATGCGATGACCAAGGCGCTGCACGCCGGGCACGCCGCCATGGTGGGCGTGCAGGCGGCGCAGGGCGCTGCCGTGGGCGTCAATGGCGTGCACGACATCCTGGAAGGCTCGGCCGGCTTCGGCGCGGCGCTGTGCGGCAGCCCCGACTGGTCGACGGTGGGGCAGGGGCTGGGCACCACCTACAACGTCCTGAGCATCACGCAGAAGAACCACGGCTGCTGCGGCCATACCTTCGCCGCCATCGATGCGGCGATCGAACTGGTGCGCGAGCATGGCATCGATGGCGCCGATATCGAGGCGGTCACCGTGTGGGCATACCAGGCCACCATCGACGTGACCGGCAACGCCAATCCCGTTACCGCGTTCGAAGCGCGCTTCAGCCTGCCCTATGTGGTCTCGCATGGCATCCTGCGCGGGGCAGTGCGGCTCGATGCCTTCTCCGATGCGCGCCTGCGCGACCCGCAGATCCGGCAACTGATGAAGCGCGTCACCCTGCATGCGGACCCGGAACTGACAGCGGCATTCCCGCGCCAGCGCGCGGCGCGCGTTGAGATCCTGTGCAAGAGCGGCGTGCGCCATGCGCTGTTTGCCCCTTACCGCAAGGGCGATCCCGAATCCCCGCTGGACGACGCCACGCTAAGCGACAAGTTCATGGAGCTGGCCGCGCCGGTGATCGGCAGCGGCACCGCCGAGGGCTTGCTGGCTGCCCTGTGGCAACTGGACACCGGCAGCGTACGCGGGCTGCGGCTCGCCGGCCTCGGCGCGGCGTGAAGCATGAACCCGATGACTGCAGAGACAACCATGGCTGAAATGGACCCACAAGGCGCCCCGGCAAAATCCGCCAGCCTGGCCAAGGCGCTGTTCTCGCCGGACACGGTGGCATTGGTGGGCGCGTCCAGCGATATCACCAAGAACACCGCCCGGCCCATGCGCTTCATGCGCAAGCACGGCTACCGGGGCACCATCTACCCGATCAACGCCACTCGCGCCGAAGTGCTGGGCGAGAAGGCCTATCCCAGCCTGGCGGCGGTGCCGGGACCGGTGGAGCATGCCTTTGTCATGGTGCCGGGCAAGCACGTGGAAGCCGCGCTGGAGCAATGCGCGGCCAAGGGCGTGCAGGTGGTGACGGTCTTCTCGGACGGCTTCGCGGAAGTGGGCGAGGCCGGCATGGCCGCGCAGCAGGCGCTGGTGCGCAAGGCCCGGGCGCTGGGCGTGCGCCTGATCGGGCCGAACAGCATCGGCGTGGTCAATGTGGCGTCCGGCGCGGTGCTGTCCGTCAATGCCGTTCTGGAAATGGACGAGCTGCACGCCGGCAGCATCAGCGTGATCTCGCAAAGCGGGTCGATGCTGGGCGCGCTGCTGTCGCGAGGCGCCGCGCGCGGGCTGGGCTTTGCCAAGCTGGTGTCGGTCGGCAACGAGAGCGACATCGGCGTGGGCGAGTTGGTCGACCTGCTGGTGGACGATGACGCCACCAAGGTCATCCTGCTCTTCCTGGAGACGATCCGGGACGCCGCCGTGCTCGGGCCGGCGCTGCGCCGCGCGCGGCAGGCCGGCAAGCCGGTCATCGCTTACAAGCTCGGCCGCTCGGCGCAGGGCGAGGCGCTGGCCCAGTCCCACACCGGCGCACTCGCCGGCAACGACGCCGCCGTGGATGCCTTCCTGCGCAAGTACGGCGTGATGCGCGTGGAGATGCTGGAGACGCTGTTCGAAGCGGCGCCGCTGGCCCTGCGTTATGGCCAGTGGGTGCCCGCGTTCCAGCGCAATCCCCGCGTGGCCGTGGTGACCACCACGGGGGGCGGCGCGGCCACCGTGGTGGATCGCCTGGGCCTGTCCCAGATCGACGCCGTGGCGCCGCCGGATGCCTTCGTGGCGCACATGGCCGGGCGCGGCGTGCGTATCCGCCAGACGCCCATCATCGACCTGACGCTGGCGGCGACCAGCGCGCAGTACAAGGACCTGGTCGAGCAACTGCTGCTGAGCGACTGGTGCGACGCCGTGCTGTGCGTGGCGGGTTCATCCGCGCAGTTTCACCCGGAGCTTGCCGTACGGCCCATGGTGGAAGCCGCCGGGGCCGGCCATAAGCCGCTGATCGCGTTCCTCGCGCCGGAGGCCGGTGCGTCGCTGCAGGTGCTGCAGGCAGCGGGCATCCCGGCCTTCCGCACGCCGGAGGCCTGCGCGGACGCGCTGGCGCAGTTGTTCAAGGCCGCGCGGGCGCACCCCGAGGCTGACGAGGCCATCGCGCCGCTCGGCTGGCCGGCGGGCTTGCCCGTGGTGGGCAACCTTTCGGAGTACGAGGCGGCCGGCGCATTCGCGGCGCTGGGCGTGCCGGTCGCGCCCCTGGCGCTGATGCCGGTGGGCGAGTGCAGGCACAAGATTCCCTATCCGGTGGTGGCCAAGATCTGCTCGCGCGACATCCTGCACAAGACGGACGTGGGCGGCGTACGCGTCGGCGTGCGCGATACGGAGGAATTGCAGCGCGCCATGGCGGGGATCCTGGCGGATGTCGGCCGCGCCGCGCCGCAGGCCCGGCTCGACGGCATCCTGGTGCAGCGCATGGAGGACAAGCTGCTGGAGCTGATGCTTGGCTACCGGGACGATCCGCTGGTGGGGCCCATCGTCATGCTGAGCGCGGGCGGCATCGCGGCCGAGCTACGTCCGGACGTCAGCCTGCGCCCGGCGCCGGTGACGCACGACGATGCCATGGAGATGATCGGCGAAGTGCGCAGCACCGCGCTGATCCGCGGCTTCCGCGGGCTGCCGCGCGGGGACGTCGGGGCGCTCGCCGATGCCATCGTGCGCTTTTCCCGGCTGGCGGCCTTTGAGGGCGTGCGCGTGCTGGAGGCCGAGATCAATCCGCTGTTCGTGCGCGCCGATGGCGTGGTCGGCGTGGACTGCGTGGTCCGGCTGGCTGAGCAAAATTGAGCAAAATTGAACAAAACCGAACTGAACATAGTACTGGAGACAACCATCATGGATTTCAAGCTGACCCCGGAGCAGGCCGAATTCGAACGCGCCGTGACGCGCTTTGCCGAGCACGAGCTGCGCGCCGGCTCCGTCGCCCGCGCCCATACCGATGAGTACCCGTGGGATGTGGCCCGCAAGATGAGCGAGCAGGGCCTGCTGGGTATCACTATTGCCGAGGCCGACGGTGGCCAGGGTGGCAGCCTGATGGACGCCATCATCGCCATCCAGGCTGTTGCCTCGGTCTGCCCGCGCGGCGCCGACGTCATCCAGGCTGGCAACTTTGGCGCCATCCGCGTGTTGGCGGAGTACGGCTCGCCGGCGCAGAAGGACAAATGGCTGCGCCGCCTGCTGGCCGGCGAGGCGCTGATCTCCGTCGGCATGACCGAGCCCGAGGCCGGCTCCGCCGTGACCGAGCTGCGCACCACGGCCACGCCCGACGGCGACGATTTCCTGATCAACGGCACCAAGGTCTTCACCACCCACGGTCCGCACGCTGACGTGATCCTGGCCTACGTGCGCTTTGGCCCGGGCGTGGGCGGCATCGGCTCCGTGCTGATCGATACCAAGTTGCCGGGCGTGCGCATCGGGCAGCGCTCCAGGTTCATGTCCGGCGAAGAATGGGCCCAGATCTACTTCGAGGACGTGCGCATCCCGGCTTCCGACGTGCTGCTGGGCGAGGGGGGCTTCAAGAAACAGATCGCCGGCTTCAATGTCGAGCGCATGGGCAACACGGCGCGCTCGCTGGCGCTTGGGCGCTATGCCTACCAGGTGGCGCGTGACTGGGCGATGCAGCGCAAGCAGTTCGGGCGCCTGCTGTGCGAGTTCCAGGGCCTGCAATGGAAGTTCGCCGAGATGAAGATCAAGCTCGATGCCGGCCAACTGCTGCTGTACAGGGCGGCTGCCAATGCGGACAGCGGCTTTCCCTCGGCGGAAGAAACCGCGATTGCCAAGGCGTTCTGCAACCAGGCGGGCTTCGACGTGGCCAACGAGTCCCTGCAGGTGATGGGCGGCATGGGCTACAGCCAGGAGGCGCTGGTGGAGTATTGCCTGCGCCGTTGCCGCGGCTGGATGATCGCCGGCGGCTCCGTTGAAATACTCAAGAACCGCATCGCCGAAGCGGTGTTCGAGCGGACCTTCTCGCAGCGCCCGGAAAAGGCGGCTGCGCCGAAGGCAGCCTGATCCGCCAGCAGTGGAAGCTCGCCACGGGTGCGCTTTTGCGTACAACGGAAGGCGGGGCGCCGGCAAGCTTGCCGTCGCCCCTGTGCGTTGTGCGCGGCCAGCCATGCGACGCCAGTGGCACCCGGCGGCAAACTTGGCTAGAGTGGGAACCTCATACAGTTCGCGTCATGCATGAGGATATCAATGGAAGCCCAGCGCCTGCAGTTCCCGGGAAGTGACGGTCAGCAACTCTCCGCGCGGCTGGATTTGCCGGTTGGCCCGGTTCGCGCCTTTGCCTTGTTCGCCCATTGCTTCACTTGCGGCAAGGACGTGCTGGCGGCGACGCGTATCGCGCAGGCGCTGACGGCACATGGCATCGCCGTGCTGCGCTTTGATTTCACCGGTCTTGGCGGCAGCGGCGGCGATTTCGCCAATACAAATTTCTCTTCCAACGTGGCCGACCTGCTGGCGGCGGCGGAGTATCTGCGGCACCATCACCGGGCGCCGGCCTTGCTGATCGGCCACAGCCTGGGCGGCGCGGCGGTGCTCAGCGCCGCGCACGGCATCCCCGAAGCCAAGGCGGTCGTCACCATCGCCGCGCCGAGCGATCCCGGCCACGTGGTCGGCCTGTTCGGCGACCAGGCCGCGCGCATCGAAGCCGATGGCGAGGCCGAAGTCCGGCTTGCGGGCCGGCCGTTCAAGATCAAGCGGCAATTCATCGAAGACGTGGCCGAGCAGAAACTGCTCGACAACGTGAGCAAGCTGCGCAAGGCGCTGCTGGTCATGCATGCGCCGCAGGACGACACCGTCGGCATCGACAACGCCACCCAGATCTTCATTGCCGCCAAGCACCCCAAGAGCTTCGTCTCGCTCGACCGCGCCGATCACCTGCTCACGCGCAAGGCCGATGCCGTGTACGTGGCCAATACCATCGCGGCATGGAGCCAGCGCTATCTGGATATCGATGCCCTGGATGTGCCGGCCGCGGTGGCCGAAGAAGGGCTGGTGCGGGTCGAGGAAAGCCACGCCGGCAAGTACCAGCAACGCATCACCGCCGGGCCGCACCACCTGCTCGCGGACGAGCCGGTATCGTTTGGCGGGCTCAACGGCGGGCCGGCGCCTTACGACCTGCTGCTGGCCGCTCTGGGCGCCTGCACCGCGATGACGATGCGCATGTACGCGGAGCGCAAGGGCTGGCCGCTGGAGCACGTGGCAGTGACGCTGCGCCACGAGAAGATCCACGCGACCGATTGCGCCGAATGCTCCACCACCGAAGGCAAGATCGACTGGATCGAGCGGGAGATCACCATGCGTGGCCCGCTGGACGACGCGCAACGCACGGCGCTGCTGGAGATCGCCGACAAGTGCCCGGTCCACCGGACCCTGCATTCGGAGGTGGTGGTGCGGACTCACCTGGCGGAGACTGCAGCCACGTAGGCGGCCTGCGGGCCGCCTACAGGCCGCCGGCACGAACCGGAACAGGCGCGGCCTACGAGGCTGTCCCCTCCCGTTTTGGCTGGACCGCTCAGAGCAAGGTCGTCTCGATCCGCGACGCACCCTTCAGGAACAGCGTCACCGGCGTGCGCTCGCAGATCTGCGCGATCCGCTCGCGCTCGGCCTCGCCCAGTTCCACCCCGCTAAGCCGGACTTCGCGCCGGATGAAGCGCGCCTCGTCCTTGCCCTGGAAAACCGCCGTCACTTCCACGTCCGCCACGGGCCATTGTTTCCTCTGCATGTACATCTTCAGCGTGATGGCGGTGCAGGACACCAGCCCGGACAGCACTAAGGCAAAGGGCGGCGGACCCTGGTCCGTGCCGCCCAGCCCGGCGGACTCGTCGCCGACCAGCGCGTGGCTGCCGGCCTGCAGGTGCACCAGGTAGTTGGCATCGGCCGCGCCGATCCGGGCGGTGGCTTGGGAATTTGACATGGCATTTCCTGGGGTTGTCGGTGTGGATGTTTGTGTGGTTTGTGCTCAATATTATGCGGGAGCGCGCCGCAGGGAAAGGCTCTTCTCGGCATATTTGCTGCTTGTCATCGACATTGGGGGGGCGGGGCGCCGCACCCACCTGAGGCCCCCGGCGGCGCGGGCGCGCCTACACTGTAACCATCACTCCAAGACGAGGGGCGCGCATGGAAGCATCGCAAGTCTTGCCGTTGCTGCTGCATTTCGACCAGCATCTGGGTCCTGCCATCGCGGAATACGGCATCCTGGTCTACGGCATCCTGTTCGCCATCGTGTTCTGCGAGATCGGGCTGTTGCCGCTGTTCTTCCTGCCCGGTGACCCGCTGCTGTTCATCTGCGGCGCGTTCTGCGCCTCGGGAGCGCTCAAGCTATGGATCCTGCTGCCCGTGCTGCTGGTTGCCGCGGTGGCCGGCAACCTGCTGAACTACGCCATCGGCAAGGCCATCGGGGCGCGCGTGCTCACCGGCGGCTACCGCTGGATCAACCGCGACGCACTGCGCAGGACGCATGACTTCTACCAGCGCCACGGCAGCCTGACTTTGCTGCTGTCCCCCTTCGTCGCCGTGGTGCGCACCTTTGCCCCCTTCGTTGCCGGCGTGTCCGCCATGCCCGCGACGCGCTTCGCGCTGGCCGCGAGTGCTGGCGCCACGGTGTGGGTGGTGTCGCTGCTGGTCGGTGGTTATCTCTTCGGCAATGTGCCGCTGGTGCGCGACCATATGAGCGCCATTGTCTTGCTTGGGCTTGCGCTTGGGCTGGGGTCGTTGGTAGTGGCGAGCGCGTGGCGGGCGGTCAGGGGGAGGCAGGGGGCGCGGGGCTAAGTAGTTTGCGGTTGCGGCGGCGCGCAGGCGCATGGATATTGAAAGTATCGAGTTGCATGGCTTCTCGTGGCGGATCGGTAACACAAAAAAGTACCCATGATTTTGTGCTAAATTATGTGCTTTATTGCGGGCAATTAACGGGCTGCGAGCCTGTCCATGCAGTGCGAATGGAACCCGCTACATCAGGCAACCAAAAAATATGACTGTCACACGCGCCATCTACGCGACCGCGACCGTAAGCATCACGGACCTTCGCCGCAACCCCGGTGCCATCATTGAGGAGGCCGGGAACGAACCCGTGGCAGTCCTCAATCACAATCGCCCGGCCGCATACCTGGTTCCCGCCCAGGCTTTCGAAGCACTCATGGACAGGCTCGAGGACATCGAGCTTGCAGAAATCGTTCGGCAGCGTCGTGGCGGGAAGGCCATAAAGGTGTCGCTGGATGAGTTATGAGCTTGCCTTTCACGAGGACGCCTTGAAGGAATGGACGAAGCTCGATGCGTCGATCAAGGATCAGTTTCGAAAGCAGCTCGAGAAACGTCTGGCCGAACCCCGGGTGCAGTCTGCCAAGCTCAGCGGCAAGGACATGAAAGACGTGTACAAGATTAAGCTGCGCGATGCCGGGTACCGACTGGTGTACGAGGTTTGCGATCGTACCGTCACTGTGCTGGTGCTCGCTGTTGGACGACGGGACAAGAGTGAGGCTTATCGCCGGGCCGGTGTGAGGCGATAGCGGCCACATTGTTTTGCTCGACCTATGGTTCGCCTTTTCCATTGCGCGTAGTAACTGCATCATCCTCGAGCGCGAACCCTACGAACACAAAAAGCAGCTTTCCACCACCTTGGCTCGGCCTTCGGCGGCTCGCACCTTGCCGTCGGGCCCGTCCTGGTGGCAGGTGTTGAGCACGCGGATCCGGCCGTCCTCGCGCAGGCTGTACTGCGCGGTGACTGGCTCGCAGCCGCGTTCGAAGCGGTGGGAGGTGCTGCCGTGGCGCAGCCGATTCATGTGCGCTGTACGGCATGCATGCGCATCCCCAAGCCGGCAGAGTCAGGTTCGCTCCTTTTCAGCCTCATTTGGCCTTGCTCTCCAACCTTCATCGTTTTGTCATCCGCACCACCCAGAATGCGCTCACTGTTGATGCAAGGAGAGTGGGATGACGCATGCGATTGAAGTGCGCGGCCTGTCCAAGTCGTTCCAGGCGGGACGCAAGGCGCTGGATAACGTGAGCCTTGCCGTTGCCCCTGGTGAAATGGTGGCGCTGCTGGGTGCCTCGGGCTCGGGCAAGTCCACGTTGCTGCGCCATGTGGCGGGCTTCATCGCCGCCGACGCGGGTGGCGCTGGCGAGGTGCTGGTCAATGGCCGGGCCATCCAGCAAGGCGGCCGGCTGGCGCACGATGTGCGCGCAGCACGGGCAGAGATTGGTTTTGTATTCCAGCAGTTCAACCTCGTGGGCCGCCTGCCGGTGATCACGAACGTGCTGACCGGCATGTTGCCGCGCGTGCCGCTGTGGCGCAGCCTGATCCGTTTCTTCCGTGTCGATGAGATCGGCGCAGGGCTCGAAGCGCTTGCCCAGGTTGGTATAGACGACTATGCCTTTCAGCGAGCTTCCACCTTGTCGGGCGGCCAGCAGCAGCGCGCGGCCATTGCCCGCACGCTGGTGCAGAACGCGCGGGTGATCCTGGCCGACGAGCCGATTGCTTCGCTGGATCCCGAGTCGGCACGGCGCGTGATGGAGTTGCTGGCGCAGATCAACCGCACGCGCCGCGTGGCGGTCGTGGTGTCGCTGCATCAGGTGGATGTGGCGATGCGCTATTGCCCGCGCGTGGTCGCGCTGCGCCACGGCAAGGTGGTCTACGACGGCCCGTCGGCGGCGCTGACCCCGGCCATGCTGCGCGAGCTCTATGGCACGGAAGCCGCCGAGCTGCTGCCCGACGGCGCGGGGCTGGAGGTTGCCGCGCCCGCCATGCTGCACGGCGGCCTGGCGGCAGCCTGACTGGCCGCCTGATTGTTCCTGTATTTCTTCGCAATTTTTCCCGCAAGCACCCCCAACAAGGCTTTTCCTCGGAGTTCCCCTATGCTGCGCAGAACCCTTTTCGCCCTGATCGTCACGAGCGCCGCTGGCGCGCTCTCGCTGCCCGCCTTTGCCCAGGAAGGCAAGGTACTCAACATGGGCTTTATCTCGACGGAAACCTCGTCCAACCTGAAGTCCGCCTGGCAGCCCGTGGTCGATGACCTGAGCAAGCAGCTGGGCGTGCAGGTCAAGCCGTTCTTCGCCTCCGACTACGCCGGCATCATCGAAGCGATGCGCTTCAACAAGGTGCAGATTGCCTGGTTCGGCAACAAGTCCGCCATCGAGGCTGTTGACCGCGCCAACGGCGAAGTGTTCGCCTCGGTGATCGACAAGGACGGCAATCCCGGCTACTGGTCGCTGCTGATCGTCAACAAGGACAGCAACCTGAAGACGCTCGATGACGTGCTCAAGCAAGGCAAGACGCTGAGCTACGGCGCGGGCGATCCGAACTCCACCTCGGGCACCGCCGTGCCGGGCCACTACCTGTGGGGCGCCCACAAGATCGAGCCCAAGACCTTCTTCAAGACGGTGCGCGTCAGCAACCACGAAACCAACCTGCTGTCGGTGCTGAACAAGCAGGTCGACGTGGCGGTCAACAACACCGAGAACATGGAGCGCTACCGCATCAACACCGGCAAGAACGCCTATGACCAGGTGCGCGTGCTGTGGAAGTCGCCGCTGATCCCGGCGGATCCGCTGGTCTACCGCAAGGACCTGCCGGCCGACGTCAAGGCCAAGGTGCAGACCTTCTTCGTCAACTATGGCAAGGGCGCCGACGCCGCGCGCGAGAAAGAGAACCTCGCCAAGCTGACCTACCAGGGCTTCCGTGCGTCCAACGACAACCAGCTGGTGCCGATCCGCCAGATCGAGCTGGCCCGCGAGAAGTCCAAGATCGAGTCGGACACCACGATGGCTGCGCCGGACAAGGAAAAGCGCCTTGCCGACCTGAGCAGCAAGCTGGCTGAGCTCGACAAGATCGCCGCCAGCGCGCAGTAAAGCGCCACATCCGGCCCGCCCCATTGCCGGGGCGGGCCGTACACCGCCGCCTCACCTTTGCTTTAGCCCACGATTAGCCCACGTATTCATGCATCCTCCCGCCAACCCCACCATGATCCCAGCCACTCCGCCTCGTGCCGCCCGCCCGCCGCGTGCCAGCCTGCCTGTCATGTTCGTCTGGGCGGTGGTGCTCGCCTTGCTGGTCATGTCGTGGCAGGGTGCCGACATGCGACCGCTTGACCTGTGGAAGGACTCCGGCAACATGGCGAAATTCGCCGCCGACTTTTTCCCGCCCAGCTTCCGCGACTGGCGCATCTACCTGGACGAGATGCTGGTGACCGTGCAGATCGCGATCTGGGGCACCTTCCTGTCCATCGTGTTTGCCGTGCCGCTGGGCCTGGCGTGTTCCGCCAACATCGTGCCGGCCTGGGTCTACCAGCCGATGCGCCGCGTGATGGATGCCTGCCGCGCCATCAATGAGATGGTGTTTGCCATGCTGTTTATCGTGGCGGTGGGGCTGGGCCCCTTCGCCGGCGTGCTCGCGCTGTGGGTGCACACCACCGGCGTGCTCGCCAAGCTGTTCTCGGAAGCCGTGGAGGCCATCGACCCGCGCCCCGTGGAAGGCGTGCGCGCCACCGGCGCCAGCGCGCTCGAAGAGGTGGTCTATGGCGTGATCCCGCAGGTGCTGCCGCTGTGGATCTCCTATGCGTTGTACCGCTTCGAATCCAATGTGCGCTCGGCCACGGTGCTTGGCATCGTCGGCGCGGGCGGCATCGGCACCGTGCTGTGGGAGATCATCCGCAGCTTCCAGTATGCCGAGACCTGCGCGGTGATCATCATCATCGTCGGCTTTGTCACGGCCATCGATTTGTTGTCCGCCCGGATCCGCAAGGCGCTGGTTTGATAGCGGGATCAACCCGCGCGGATACCCCAGCTTTCACACACCAATCGACATGACGATCCTCAGGCGCATCGAAATCCTCTTCTCCGGCCACGGCACCGCCTTCTACGGCGGCGAGGCAATCACCCAGACCGAGCATGCGCTGCAGTGCGCGCAACTTGCCGAGCAGGCCGGCGACCCCGAGCCGCTGATCGTCGCCAGCCTGCTGCACGACCTCGGCCACCTCGTGATGTCCGAGGACAGCACGATCGACATGCGCCACCAGGAAGTCGGTGCCGACCTGCTGGCCGTCGGGTTTGGGCCGGAGGTGACCGAGCCGGTGCGCATGCATGTGGCGGCCAAGCGCTACCTGTGCGCTATCGAGCCGGGCTACCAGGCCACCCTGTCGCCAGCCTCGCAACACAGCCTGGCGCTGCAGGGCGGCCCCTTTGACGCGGCCCAGGCGCAAGCCTTCGGCGGGCATCCCCACGGGCCGGCAGCCGTGCGCCTGCGCCGCTACGACGACCTGGCCAAGGTCGTCGGCCATGCCACGCCGCCGCTGGAGTACTACCTTCCAATGGTGGCGCGCTGCCTGCGGCGCGCTCCCTGATCCGGTTCGCACTTACGCCATCTCACTCGATACCGATATCCCCATGGACCTGTCAGACGCACGCCGCACAAGCGGCGGCCCGACCCTTCATGAAGTGACCGGCACCGATGCCGAGTTGCTGCAGGTTGCCGCCTTGCTCTCCGAAATGGATGGCGAGACACCGCTGCCTTTGCAACGCATGCGCGAGCTGTTCACCCAGCTCAAGGCGATGCCGGACTATCGCTGCTACCTGATGCGCAGCGCCGCCGGCGAAGCGCTCGGCACGTTCTGCCTGTTGGTGTTTCCGGTGCTGGCGCACGACGGCCGCAGCGAGGCCATCGTGGAAAGCGTGGTGGTGACCCACGCCGCGCGCGGCACCGGCGTGGGCACGGCCATGATGCACGCCGCCATGCGGCTGGCCGAGGAGGCGGGCGCCTCCAAGCTGGCGCTATCGTCCAGCGCGCGCCGGCTGCAGGCGCATCAGTTTTACCGGCGGCTTGGGTTTACGGAGCATGGGACCAGTTTCAGTATTGGGTTGCCGGTGGCGAGCCCGCACCTCTGATTGCATCCCGCGCGTCGAATCGCACGGCCGATCAAGCCGCATCTCGAACGGGCTCGCTCGCCCGCGAGTCAGGTACGGCCGACGAAACCACTGAGACGTAGTCGCTCAGTATAACCGTGAAGTCCACATCCTTGGACGTGTAGCGCTTGATCGGGATACCTGCCGAGGCAAGAACCTCGTTCTTCTGCGCATCGCGGCGTTTGGCCTTCTCGGAGCCATGCGATGCGCCATCGAGCTCGATGACGTAGAGCGGACGCAATGTCTTTCGCTCGCAAACCAGGTAGTCCACATATTTCTGTGAGAACTGGTTGCGGGCTTCCCGAGTTTTACCCTTGTGTTGCACAAAGGCTGACATTGCGACCTGGGGGAAAACATGCGCGTTTCGCAGCGCCATCACCAAGCGATCATATAACTCAATCTCGTCCTGCCGCATAAACGGCGCCTTGCGAGCAAACTGGAATCCCTTGGACGTCCGGGAGCCGCCTCCGCGATTTGCTTTGAGCGCAGAAATCACCACCAGTACAACGACGAACAGTATTGCGACGCCGATTAGCGCTTTCATGCGACCCCCAATGTAATTGTTATGCCGGGGATTCTATCGCAGCGCCATTCACATGCTTACGCGCGGCGCGCCAGCGCTACCCCTGCCGCTTGCCGCCGCTGGGCCTCACCGCCTCCCGCCCGACCCCAGGCGCCTTCTCCGCCGGCACCTCGATACTCTCGCGAAAACGCTGCGTAACAGCTGTCTCGGCCAGCGCGTGATACGCCGGGCGAAGCCGTGGAGCTGAAGCTGGCCTTGTCCGACATGGCCTTCACCATGCTGTCGCATCTCGGCCTGCTGGCCGAGGCCGAATTGCTGCAGCAGGAGCGGCCGTCGATCGGCAACCACCTGTATGGCGCCTTTGGCCGCGACTTCGGCACGCTGGACGGCGGCCGACTGATGGTGGCGCCGCCGTCGGCCGGCTGCACGATGCCGGCGTTGTGGCGGGCCCGGAGCGGGACCCTACGGCTGGTGCTGGCGCGTGCGCTCGTGCGTGAGCCGCATCAACGCGCTCGCCGCATCCTCCAGCACGCCGCTGTTGTCGATCACCGTCAGCCGGCACCCCGCCGGCACGGCGAACGGCTCGCCGGCGCGCTGCAGGCGCCGCACGATGGCTTGCTCGTCCTCGCGGCCGCGCAGCCGCAGGCGCTCTCCCAGCACGTGCAGGCGCACGCTGACCTGCACGGCGTGCAGGGCCGGATAGCGCGCGTGGGCGGCGGCCAGGTGCTCGCGTGACCCGTTCACGACGACGCACAAGCCTTGCGACAGCCAGTCGTCGAGCTCGATCCCGATGCCGTAGCACAAGCCGTGGCTGCGCCAGTGCAGCGCAAAGCCGCCTTGCGCGACCCGGTGCTCGAAATCCGCGGGGGTGATCGCCACGCTGTCTTCATCGGCGCTGCTGGCGCGGGTGATGTAGCGCTGCGCCACGCGTACCCGCGCGTCGTCCCGCAGCTTTTCGCGCATCACGCGCAGCAGCGAATCCTTGCCACTGCCGGAGGGGCCCATCAGGTAGACCAGGCGGCTGCCGTCCGGGGCTTCGGCACAGGGCGCGGCGAAGTCGGCCCGTGCCGCGGTGCTCGTTGCCTTGGCGCTCATGCCGTGGCTTCCAGCATGGCCGCGCCTGCGGCATCGGTGGTGCTGCCGTCGAAGCCGTAGTGGCGGGCCGCCACGAAGGGCGCATCGGGCGCAGGCTGCACGAACAGGCTGACGTCGCGTACCGCCATCGGCTGTTGCAGCAGCGGGCCGCTGGCGGCTTGCAGCAGGGCGATGGCCGCGGTCTGTTCGGCCTCATCGAGCATGCCCGTAAGCGTGATGTGGAAGATAAAGGTCTCGAACGCGTAGGGGTAGCCCCAGGCGTCGAGCATGCGCCGGGCTGCCTCGCTCAGCCGCCCCGGCTTGCGGCGTGCCAGCTCGGCAGGGGTGGGCGGCGCGCGAAAGGCGTCGAACTCCTGCAGCGCTGCGTCTGCCAGCGCGTGCATGCGGGCATTGGCGCTGGCGTCGCCGCCGAGGCACCAGGCCAGGAAGCCACGCAGGTTGTGCAATGCAAGCGGCACGGCAAAGGGCTGGCGGTCCAGTGCGAAGGCACGCATGGCGGCGTCCAGCCCGGCAGGTGTCTGGCCGTCCGCCAGCCGGAACGGGGCCTTGAGCGTGGCATGCAGGCCATAGTGGGCCGGTGCTTCAGTCCAGCGGGCAATGCGGGCATCGTCCGGTGCGGGGCGCGCAATCGCCTCGCCCGTTTCGGCGCTGCGGCCCAGCCATTGCTCGCCTACCAGCCGATAGGGCGCGGCCGGGTTGAGGTAGATGGCGTAGCGGTAGGCCTGTGGCAATGGATTGTTCGACATCGGGCTCGGCATCCTGGTCATGCGGGTCAGGCCGCGCGCCGCTCGCCGCCGGACTGCACCAGCGGGAAGGCGCGCGTGGCGTGGTGCAGCACACCGCCGACGATGGTGGCGCAGACCAGGGGCAGGGCGGGGTCGCGGTCGTCGACGATGATGGCGTCGGCGCGCAGGCCGGGGCTGAGCGTGCCGCGATCATGCATGCCGGCGGCGCGTGCCGGGTTGCGCGAGACCAGGTCCCACGCAGCCGGCAAGGGCAGCACGCCAAGCTGGGCCACCCGGAATGCGGCTTGCAGGGGCGCCGGGTAGTAGTAATCGGAGGCCAGCACGTTGCACAGCCCGGCGGCGATCATCTCGGTGGCATCCGGGGCGCCGGTGTGGCTGCCGCCGCGGATCACGTTGGGCGCGCCGAATACGGCGTGGTTGCGCAGGGCGTGGGCGGCGCGGGCCACGTCCACGGTGAGCGGGAACTCCGCCACGGTGCAGCCTTGCTGGTGGTAGCGCTGGCGGGTGGCGGCGTCGCCGTCGTCGTGCGAGGCGACTTGCAGGCCGGCGGCGCGGGCGGCGGCAATCAGCCGGGCCACGCCTTCGGGCACCTTGCCAGCCTGTGCGGCAGCTTGTTCCAGCCGCTGGCGGAAGATGACCGGGTCGCACTCCGCGCGGTCCGCATACTGCGCCAGCTTGCGCGCGTCGTGGAGGCGCGATGCCATCAGCGGCAGGTGGTCGTTGATGGCCAGGAAGCGCACCTTGCCGCTATCGATCCACGCCAGCGCGGTTTCCAGTCCCGCCAGGTGGTGCGCCTCGAAGCGCAGGTGCACATGATGCTGCGCGCCAAGGGTGCCGCGCATGCGTTCCAGGCCGTCGAACATGCGCTGGGCATAAGCCTCGCCGCGCAGGCCGCCTTCCCACGATAGCGTCACGCCGTGCAGCTCGGTGGTGATGCCATGCGCGAGCAACTGGCGGTCCACGTCGAACAGCGCGCTGGTGTACGGAAAGCTCACGCCGGGGCGCGGCATCACGGCGCGCTCGAAGGCGTCGCCGTGAATGTCCACGATGCCGGGCAGCACCAGCAGGTCGCCCGCATCGAGGGCAGGCCCTGCTGTGCTTGCCGGCCCGGCCAGGCAACCGTCGCGCAACGCGAAGGCGGCCGGCACAATGCCGTTGGCGGTGAGAACGCGGCGGCCGCTCAGGCCGGCAAGGGTGGGGTGAAGTGCGTGATTGGTATCCATGCTGGCGACCTTAGCGCGGGCAGATGACAAGCAGATGTCTA
Organism: Cupriavidus sp. 8B; assembly: GCF_054589115.1. Classification (NCBI taxonomy): domain Bacteria; kingdom Pseudomonadati; phylum Pseudomonadota; class Betaproteobacteria; order Burkholderiales; family Burkholderiaceae; genus Cupriavidus; species Cupriavidus sp. 8B. The sequence continues at coordinate 32,488 of NZ_BAAILO010000252.1, forward strand.
GACCAATTGGATCAGCTGAGCATGCGTTCCACATGGCGTGCGAGTGCGCATTTTAGTCCTGGTCGGCTACGGTCAGCTGTACCCAGTCGCCGGCAAAGCGCACCACGCTGTATTGCAGCGGCGCGCCGTCCGGGTCGACGTTGAGCGCCTCCACCTGCAGGATCGGCCGCGTCTTGGGCTGGTTGAGCTGGCGGGCCACGGGCGCCGTCGGCATGGCAGCGGTGATGCGTGACCACTTGCGCGTGTAATCGGTGACGCCGAAATGAGCGAACGCCTTGGAGATCGACAGGCGCGCACGCAACTCGGCGTCCATGTCCGGGAACCGCGTGGCGTCGAAATAGTGCTCGGCCACGTCGATGGTGCGGGCTTCGGCCTTGCCCAGCATCTGTACACGCAGAATGGGCGCGCTGCGCGCCAGGCCCAGGTGCTTGGCGATCTCGGGCGCGCGCAGCGTTTGCGATTCCAGCACCTCGATGTGCCCGCGCATGCCCTGGCTGGCCAGGTTCTGCGAAAAACGCGTGCGCCGCCCGATGGCGTAGTCGATCGCGTGTTCCTGCACGAAGGTGCCGCGGCCTTGCTCGATGCGCACCAGCCCGTTTTGTTCCAGCTCGCCCATGGCGCGGCGGATGGTATGGCGGTTGACGGCGAAACGCGTGGCCAGCTCGGGCTCGGGCGGCAGGCGCTCGCCCGGGACATAGAGCTTGTTGCGGATGTCGAGCGCCAGGGCCTCGCCGATCTGGCGCCATACCGCAACTCCTGAACCCCGCTCGACTTCCTGTTCCACCATCGTGTCCTGCCTCTTCGTCATCGTGCGTTAATCATTTGCGTGCTTCAATAGGATGCGATTGTGCCTCAACCTGGCCATGCCGTGCACGCGGGCGAACCGCGTTGCCGCCGTCATGAAAGCTTCATCTGGCTGTGTTGTAGTTCGGCCATGGATGGTATTCTACATCTAAACGTATAGACGTATAGGGGATGTGAAATGGATCGAACTGATACCGAAGCGGGCACGCTGCCAGGGGCGGCGGCCCAGCAGCAAGCGGCTCAAGCGGCTCGAGCGGCCCGCGCCGCCTGGCTGCGCGTGCTGGCCTTGGCCGCTCCGGATGCCCTGGCGCAGGCCGTGGGGCGCCTCGGCGCGTTGCCCGCCTACCGCCTGCTGCGCAAGCCGGAGAGCGGCATGGCCATGGTGCGCGGGCGCGCAGGCGGCACGGGGGCGCAGTTCAACCTCGGTGAGGTCAGCGTGACGCGCTGCGCGGTGACGCTGGAACCCGGCGTGGTCGGGGTGGGTTACGTGCAGGGCCGTACACACGCCCTGGCGGAGCAGATCGCCGTGCTGGATGCGCTGCTGCAACTGCCCGAGTGGCATGCGCGCGTGCAGGCCGACGTGGTCGCGCCGCTTGCCCGGGCGCGCACGGCGCAAGGCGAGCACAAGGCCGCCGTGGCGGCACAGACAAAGGTGGAGTTTTTTACCATGGTGCGTGGAGAGGACTGAGATGCCAGGCCAATCGATTGCCGCTAAGGCGGCTGGATACGACAACGTGGCCCCGGGGCGACACGGCGCTGGCGCGCCGATGTTGCTGCCCGGCTTCGACGATGCGGTGCAATCGGCGCAGCGGACCTTCCGCGCCGCGCTGCATGCCATGTCCCACCCGGGCAGCATCGGCGTGCTGGCCGAGCCATGCGGCGTGCCGCAGGGCCTGTCACTGGCCCTAAGCGCGCTGCTGCTCACGCTGGTCGACAGCGATACGCCGCTGTGGCTGCCGCCGGATACGCCCGAGGCCGTACGAGCCTTCCTGCGCTTTCACTGCGGCTGCCCGCTGGTGGCGCAAGTCGGGCAGGCGGCCTTCGTGGCCGTGCCCGCAGGCCACGCCCTGCCCGATCTGGCGGCTTGTGCCCAGGGGGATCCGGCTTACCCGGACCGCTCCGCCACGTTGCTGGTCGAGGTCCCGTCCCTGAGCGCGGGCTCCGCGGTCACGCTGCGCGGCCCCGGCATCGAGACCCACGCCACGCTGGCCGTGCAGGGCTTGCCGGGGGACTTCTGGGCCCAGTGGCAGGCCAACCACGCGCGCTTCCCGCTCGGCGTGGACGTGTTGCTGACCAGTGGCAGCGCCCTGTGCGCGCTGCCGCGCACCACCCAAGCGGAGGCCTGACATGTACGTTGCCGTCAAAGGGGGCGAACGCGCCATCCTCAACTCGTACCGCATGCTGGACGACTACCGCCGCGGCGACCGCTGCGTGCCGGAGCTGACGCTGGCGCAGGTGCGCGAGCAGATGCCGCTGGCCGTGTCGCGCGTGATGGCCGAGGGCTCGCTGTATGACCCGCACCTGGCCGCACTGGCCATCAAGCAAGCGGCGGGCGACCTGATCGAAGCCGTGTTCCTGCTGCGCGCGTATCGCACCACGCTGCCGCGCTTTGGCTACTCGGTGGCGCTCGATACCGGCGCCATGCGCCTGCAGCGCCGGATCTCGTCCACCTTCAAGGATGTGCCGGGCGGGCAGGTGCTGGGACCCACCTACGATTACACCCAGCGCTTGCTGGATTTCACGCTGGAAGCCGAGCGCGAGAACGCGCCGCTGCCGCCCGCGCCGACCACGCTGGACGCGCGCATGCCCCGCGTGACCGACCTGCTGCGCCAGGAATCGCTGATCGAGCCGGAGACGGTGCCCGAGCACGATCCCGCGCCGCCCGACCTCACGCGCGAGCCGCTGGAGCTGCCTGCCGCACGCCCGGCGCGCTTGCAGAACCTGGCGCGCGCCGACGAAGGCTTCCTGCTGTCGATGGGCTATTCGACCCAGCGCGGCTACGGCAATTCGCATCCGTTCGCCGCGGAGATCCGCTACGGTGAGGTGGAGGTCGAGCTGTTCGTGGAGGAGCTGGGCTTTGCCGTGACCATCGGTGAGATCGAGGTCACCGAATGCCAGATGGTGAGCCAGTTTGCCGGCAACGCGCAGGAAGGGCCGAGCTTTACGCGCGGCTATGGCCTGGTGTTTGGCTACGGCGAGCGCAAGGCCATGTCGATGGCGCTGGCCGACCGCGCCATGCGCGCCGCCGAGCTGGGCGAAGCCGCCGACGCGCCCGCCAACGACGTGGAGTTCATGCTGTACCACAGCGACAACGTGGAGGCCTCGGGCTTCGTGCAGCACTTGAAGCTGCCGCACTACGTGGACTTCCAGACCAATCTCGAACTGCTGCGCCGCCTGCGTGCCGAGCGCGGGCAGGGCGTGCCAACCCCGGCGCCCACGCCGCCCGGGCAGGACACTGCCGCAATCGCCGACGTGGCCCAAGCGCAGGCGCAGGAGGCCATCGCATCATGACCGACACCAACGCTGATCTCAGCGCAAACGCAAACGCCGCCGTGCGCGACGAACACTACAACTTCGGCTACCTGGACGAATCCACCAAGCGCATGCTGCGCCGCGCGTTGCTCAAGGCGGTGGCGATCCCCGGCTACCAGGTGCCCTTCGGCAGCCGCGAAATGCCGCTGCCCTACGGCTGGGGAACCGGCGGCATCCAGGTCACCGCCTCCATCATCGGCAGCGACGATGTGCTCAAGGTGATCGACCAGGGCTCGGACGACACCACCAACGCCATCAATATCCGCCGCTTCTTCGGCCGCGTGACGGGCGTGCAGACCACCGAGCGCACCGCACAAGCCACCATCGTGCAGACCCGCCATCGGATTCCGGAAACCCCGCTGGCCAAGGGCCAGGTCATGGTGTTCCAGGTGCCCATCCCGGAGCCGCTGCGCTGGCTGGAACCGAGCGAGACCGAGACCCGCACCATGCACGCGCTGGCGGAATACGGCGCGATGCACGTCAAGCTGTACGAGGACATCGCCCGCCATGGGCGCATTGCCACCACCTACGACTACCCGGTGATGGTCAACCAGCGCTACATGATGCGGCCGTCGCCCATCCCCAAGTTCGACAACCCGAAGCTGGACTTCAGCCCGGCGCTGATGTTGTTCGGCGCGGGCCGCGAGAAGCGGGTCTATGCGGTGCCGCCCTTTACCAGCGTGAAGAGCCTGGACTTCGACGACCACCCGTTTGCGGTGGAGACGTGGGACGGCTGCTGCGAGTTGTGCGGCTCCACCGACAGCTATCTCGATGAAATCATCATCGACGAAGCGGGCGGGCGCATGTTCGTCTGCTCCGATACCGAGTACTGCGCGACCCGCCAGGAGCAGGGTGAGACCGGGCCGAATGGCACGGCCGCCAACGCACGCAAGGAGGCAGCATGAGCCGCACCGACGCGCACCAGCCGCTGTTGTCCGTGCGCGGCCTGACCCGGACCTGGGATGGCGTGCACGGCTGCCACGATGTCAGCTTCAATCTCTTCCCCGGCGAAGTGCTGTGCGTGGTGGGCGAATCCGGCTCGGGCAAGAGCACTTTGCTGCAGGCGGTGTCCTGGCAGGCCGCGCCGGAATCCGGCAGCGTTTGCTACGACACCCGCGAGCAAGGGCTGGTTGACCTTGCCACGCTATCCGACGCCCGGCTGCGCCTGCTGGCGCGCACCGACTGGGGCTTCGTGCGCCAGAACGCGCGCGATGGCCTGCGCATGCGCGTGAGCGCCGGCGCCAATATCGCCGAGCGCCTGATGGCGGTGGGCGGCCGCCATTATGGCGAGCTGCGCGAAGTCGCCGGCACGTGGATGGAAAAGATGGAGCTCGACCTGGGCCGCCTGGACGATTCGCCGACGAGCTTCTCCGGCGGCATGCAGCAGCGCCTGCAGATCGCCCGTAACCTGGTGACGCATCCGCGCCTGGTGTTCATGGACGAGCCCACCGCCTCGCTCGACGTCTCCGTGCAGGCCCGCCTGCTCGATCTGCTGCGCCGGCTGGTGGCGGACCTTGGCCTTGCCGCCATCATCGTCACCCATGACCTCGCCGTGGCGCGCCTGCTGGCGCATCGCACGCTGGTGATGCAGGGCGGGCGCGTGGTGGAAAGCGGCCTGACCGACCAGATCCTCGACGATCCGCACCATCCATACACCCAGCTGCTGGTGTCTTCCATCCTGCAGGGCTGACCATGACGCAAGACATGAAAGACCTAAACGACGTAATCGACACAAGCGACACAAGCGACACAAGCGACACAATCGACACAAACGACGGAAGGCAAGACCTCCAGCGCATCCAGGTGCGCGGCCTCGGCAAGACCTTCATCCTGCACAACCAGGGCGGCACGCGCCTGCCCGTGCTGCAGGCCATCGATTTCGACGCTGCCGCCGGCGAATGCCTGGTGCTGGCCGGCAGTTCCGGCGCGGGCAAGAGCACGCTGCTGCGCTGCCTCTACGGCAACTACCTGGCCACCGAAGGCAGCATCCGCATCCGTGACAGCGAGTCATGGGTGGAACTGACCCGTGCTCCCGAGCAACGCATCCTGCAATTGCGGCGCGAGGTGATCGGCTATGTCAGCCAGTTCCTTCATGTGATCCCGCGCGTGAGCACGCTCGATGTGGTCGCCGAACCGCTGCAGCAGCGCGGCGCCAGTGCCGACGAAGCGCGCGAGCGTGCTGCGGTGCTGCTGGCGCGGCTGCAGGTGCCTGGCCGGCTGTGGAGCTTGCCGCCCGCGACGTTCTCGGGCGGCGAGCAGCAGCGCGTGAACATCGCGCGCGGGCTGATCGGCGGCCATCCGGTGCTGTTGCTGGACGAGCCGACCGCCTCGCTCGACGCGGACAACCGCGCGGTGGTGGTGGCGCTGATCCGCGAAGCGCTGGCCGAGGGCCGTTGCCTGGTCGGCATCTTCCACGATGAAGCCGTGCGCGAGGCGGTGGCCACCAGGCTGCTGCCGTTGCACCCGCCTGCCGTCACGGAGGCCGCACCGGTTGGCAAGCTTGCGGCGGTCGCTGGCTGAGCCATTCATTCTTATCGTATTCATTCGCTCCCAATCGTTCCCAATCGTTCCCAATCGTTCCCCATCGTTCCCGGAACCGACCATGCTTCCTGCCTACCTGACCCATGCGCGGATCGTCCTGCCCGACTGCGTGCTAGCCGACAGCGCCTTGCTGATCGAGAACGGCCGCATTGCGGCCATCGAGCCCGATGCCGGCGCGGTGCCGCGCGCCGCCCAGGTGATCGACCTGCGTGGCCAGACGCTGCTGCCCGGCCTGATCGACCTGCATTGCGACGCCATCGAGAAAGAAGCCGAGCCGCGCTCGCGGGTGATGTTTCCGCTGGACTTTGCCGTGGCGCAGGTCGATCGCCGTAACGCCGCCGCGGGCATCACCACGCCTTACCATGCGGTTTCGTTTGCCGGGAACACGTTCGGCGTACGCAACTTCGATACCGCCGCCGAGCTCGTGCGCGCCGTTGCCGCCTTCCGCGGCCACAGCCTGGTGGACAACCGCATCCACTGCCGCTACGAGGTCACCGACGCGAGCGCATTGCCGGTGCTGGAGCAACTGGTGGAAGCCGGCCTGGTGGACCTGGTCTCGGTGATGGACCACTCGCCCGGGCAGGGCCAGTTCAAGACGCTGGAGGCGTACCTGGCCTACATGATGGGCAACCACGCCATGAGCCGGGAAGAAGCCCATGCCGCCGCCGACAAGAAACGGGTGGAGCAGCACGGCGCGCTGGACCGGGTGGAGCGCCTGCTGGCGCTGGCCGCCAGCATGGGTGTGCCGGCCGCGAGCCATGACGACGACTCGGCAGAGCGTATCGCCACCATGCACGCGCTGGGCGTGCGCATGAGCGAATTCCCGATCAACCTGGAGACGGCACAAGCCGCCAAGGCAAAGGGGCTGCCGACCATCCTCGGTGCGCCCAACGTGCTGCGCGGCCAAAGCCAGAGCGGCTCCATGCGTGCCATCGATGCCATTAGCGCGGGGGTGGCGGACTGCCTGTGCTCGGACTACCAGCCGTCCACGCTCATTGCCGCCGCCTTTGCCGCGGAGCGCCTGGCGGGCCTGAGCCTGCCGCAGGCCGCCGCGCTGGTCAGCGTCAACCCGGCCGCGGCTTGCGGGTTGTCCGATCGCGGCCGCATCGCGGCCGGGCTGCGTGCCGACCTGGTGGCAGTCGCCATGGTGGCAGGCCAGCCGCTGGTGACGCATACGTGGTCGTCGGGCCGGCTGGTGTTTGCCGCGCGTTATCCGGCGGGCGCCCTGGCGCCTGACAGCGCGGGCGTGGTCCAGATGCCGGTGCCCGGCGAGCCAGGGCGCGCGGCGGCATGACCATGCCGGCCGACATCGGGTGGACCGAATCGTCGCAGGCGGGCAGGGTGGTCGCGGTAAGCCTTAGCGCCACGCACACCTTCAGCAAGGCGGGTACGCCGGTCATCCGCCTGCTGGCCGGGCTGGGTGTGGAGGGTGACGCGCATTTGGGGGAAACCGTCAAGCACCGTTCCCGCGTGGCGGTGGACCCCACCCAGCCGAACCTGCGGCAGATTCACCTGCTATCGGTGGAGTTGCAGGCGATGCTGCAGGCCGCCGGCCACGCGGTGGCGCCTGGCGCGCTGGGCGAGAACATCACCACGCAGGGTATCGACCTGCTGGCGCTGCCAACCGGCGCGCGGCTGCACCTGGGCGAGACCGCGGTGGTGGAGATCACCGGGCTGCGCAATCCCTGCGCGCAGATCGAACGCTTCCAGCCGGGGCTGCTCGCGCAGGTCCTGGGCCGGGACGATCAAGGCAAGCTGGTGCGCAAGGCCGGCATCATGGGCATTGTCCTGGCCGGCGGGCTGGTGCGAGCGCAAGACGCGATCCGTGTGGCGCTGCCGCCCCAGCCTCACCAGAAGCTGGAGCGGGTTTGAGTGGGGTGTGAGGGCGGTGAGGGCAGTGAGGGCGGGAAAGCCCTAGCGATGCAACGCGCGGACCGTTCCGTGGTGGGAGGCGTGCCAGTCGCCCGGTATGTCGGGAAAGATCTCGCACTCGCCGCGCACGATGAGCTCCACCGTCGCGCACACGCCCTTGACGCCGCGCGGGCCAACGCAGACCAGGCTGTGAGGGTGTTCCGAATGATTGGGAATGGCGTACACGCGCATCCCCTCCTGATACAGGGGATGGGCGGGCAGCCTGGCGTTGAGTAGTTCGACAAAACGCAAGGGACTTACCACCGGCTTTTCCATCTTGCTCTCCCATGGAGCATGGGCGCGACCTCCGGAGGGCTCCGGATGGGCCGAAAGTGCTTAATAGATACACTGGACGGGAGGCGGGGATCCTTCCGGCCATGTCATCTGCACAAACCAGGCATGTGGCCCGGGCGCCGCGGCAGGCGCGGAATACGGCGCAAAAGCCGCTTACCGCGGCCTTCGATTGGAGGGGCCACGTCGTAAGGTTAGGCGATTTATTGGCGGGATCAAGCTTGCCATCGGCGTAAAAGAGCTATTGGGCCGAAGGCGGCATTCAAGGGCCGCAACCGCCGCTCGGGAGGGCCGCTTGGCGGGCTGAGGTATATTCCACGGGTGGCAGATACGTGCCTCCTACCGATTTCCTTTTCCGCATGAACGTTACGCCACCCCTTGCCACCGCTGGTGCTGATCCCAAGGCCGCTTCCTTCGCCGCATTGCGCGCGCACTACGATGCCGCCGTCCTGCCGCTATGGACCGGGCCGGGCTGGAACGCCGCGATGCAGCTGCCCTACGAGGCGCTGTCCGGCGCTGACTGGCAGCCTTTGCCGGTGGCGCGCTACCGCGCCATGGCCTGCGCGCGTCAGCTCTACGTGTTTTCGCAGTGCGCGGGCGCCGATGCGGCGGCCCATGCCGCGCGCCTGTTCGCGTCGCTCAGCGGCCGCTTTGCCGACGGCGTGCAGGGTGGCTTGGTCTACAGCATCGATGCGCAGGGACAGCCTCTGGATACCACCAAGGACCTGTACACCCACGCCTTCGTCGTCTTTGCCTGCGCGGCGTATTTCAAGCGCTCGGGCAGCACGCAAGCGCGGGCCTTGCTGGACAGCACCACACGCGTGATCGAGCAGCGTTTCGCCACTGCCCACGGCCTTTACCATGCCGCGCTCGCGCAGGATTTCAGCCCGGTCGGCGGGCCGCCCCAGCAAAACCCGATCATGCACCTGACCGAGGCCTACCTGGCGGCGCATGAGGCAACCGGGGAACATGTCTATGTGGACCGGCTGGCGGCCATTGCCGCCGCCGTGCTGGCCACCTTTGTCGATCCGGCGACCGGTTGCATTGCCGAGTTGCCGATGAATACCGATCGCGCTGGCAACCGGGTCGAGCCCGGCCACCAGTTCGAGTGGTTTTCGCTGCTTGCCAGCGAGCCCGCGTTGTTCGAGGGCTCCGGGCTCAGGCAAGCGCTGGCACGCGCATTCGACTTTGCCATGCAGCACGGCGTCGACACCAGCACCATGGGCGTGGCCGCGGCATTGCATCTGGACGGCTCGCTCCGTGATCCGATCCAGCGCATCTGGGCCCAGACCGAGTTCGCGCGGGCACTGGCGGTGCGTGGCGACAGCGTCGCGCTGGCGCACCTGCAGGCCTGGCTGAAAGCCTACCCGGCGCGATTCCTGCACGCGGGCGGCTGGCATGAGTGCCTGTCGCCTGCCGGCAAGGTGGAGCGATCGGAGATGCCTTCGACCACCCCATATCATCTTGCCACTGCGTACCAGGCGCTGCCGCAGGATTGACGGCTTGGCCGATCAGCCGGCCGCGTGGCTGAGCAGGCGGTCGAACTCGTTGCGCACGATGCGGTAAGACTCGCCGGAAAAGCCCTCCAGACCGGCCCGGTCGATCACGGTGATATGGCCGCGGCTGTGCCGGATCATTTGCAGCTCCGCCAGCTTGCCGACCGCCTCGGTCACGCCCTCGCGCCGCACGCCAAGCATGTCGGCAATGGTCTGCTGGGTAACGTCGAGCTCATTGCAGGGCGAGCGGTCCAGCGCCAGCAGCAGCCAGCGGCACAACTGCGTGGTCAGGGAGTGGTGGCGGATGCAGACGGCCGTCTGCGACACCTGCGTGAGCAGCGCCTGCATATAGAGCAGGGCCATGCGCTGCAGTGTGGGCAGCTCGGGGTAGATCGCGCGCAGGTCGCTCGCGGCAACGCGAAACCCGATGCCGCTCCTGCGTACTTCGATCCGGTTGGGCATGGTCTCGGCGCCGGTCAGCGCGGGCAGGCCGACCAGCCCCTCACGGCCCACGGAGGCCAGCTCCACGGTGGCGCCGCTTTCCAGCAGGGACATCATCGAGATCACCGCCGTGCTCGGGAAGTAGAGATGCCGGATGCGCTGCCCGGAATCACTTAGTAGTTGCCCCGTGCGCAGGTTGACGCTATCCAGGCGCGGCAGGAGCAAGCGGCGCTCGTGCGGCGGCAGGGCACCCAGCAAGTGATTGCCGGCCAAATCCAGTTCGGTATCGATCATCCCGTTGTCTCCCCAAGTCGAAAGGTCGCGGCTGCTGCGCCAGCCGTTTGGATTTTTCTCTGTGCGGTATGCCACGCAGTCGGGCATGACCCGTTAACGTATTAAGCGTCATGCGTGTGCTTGCCGACAGTGGCCGGAGGTTGGAGATCGCCACGGTATTGGGGGGATAGGCTTTTGGCTGGGTCAACCCCGGGTTCATACTTTTGACTGGGGGAGGGGTCAGGTGGCCGGGGCGCCGCATGTGGATGCGGCGCAAGGATCGGCGCAAACAATGTGAAAAAAACCTGTAAGTTCCTGTGGGTGGCGGCGACGAATGGGCACATTCACCCAGTTGGAGATTGCCATGTACCCGAACCTCACCAAGTCGCTGTTTGCCGCCGCCGCCATCGCCGGCGCCGTGTTTGCCCTGGGCAGCGCCCAAGCGGCCAGCCCGGTTTCCCATAGCGCCACCAGCATGCGCGATATCTACAGCGACGGTGCGCGCACGGCGCCCGTGAACGCCTTTACCGATGGCGCAAGGGGCGGGAGGTTCAACTCGTTCACCGACGGTGCCCACGCCCGCATCGTGGATCCCTTTACCGATGGCGCCCGCATAGCCGGCCTGGATCGCACTGGCCCCTCCGCCGATCCGGCCCGCAGCACCGACCCGTTTGCCGACGGCGCCCGCAAGCTGGATACGTTCACGGATGGCGCGCGCATCGCCGGCCTGGACCGCACTGGCGTCTCCGCCGATCCGGCCCGCAGCACCGACCCGTTCTCCGACGGCGCCCGCAAGCTCGATACGTTCACGGATGGCGCGCGCATCGCTGGCCTGGACCGCTCCGGTGTTTCCTCCGATCCGGCGCGCAATGTCGACCCGTTCGTCGATGGCGCGCAGAAGGTGGCCGGCATGGATACCCGCGGCGTTTCAGCGTCGCCGGCCCGCAGCTTCAATGTGTACCAGGATGGCGCGAATGCGTGAGCCGCGCGGGGCGCGGTGTGCAGATCCTGGCTACTCGTCCAGCCAGGACCCGCGCAGATCGCTCTTTTGCAGCAGTTGCAGCAACGTTTCGGCGGGCCGGCTCAGGCGGCCCGCGCGCAGCGAGATGAATTCCACCTCCGGCAGCGCCGGCAGGCTGTCGCCATTGACCAGCGGCGACAGCCCGCGCCCGGACAGATATTGCGCGCGCACGGTAATGCCCAGCCCGCCGCGCGCGGCGGCGATGCAGCCCGAATGACTGCTGCTGGTGCAGACGATCTGCCAGCGCATCCCGGCCTTGGCCAGCGTATCGAGCACGATGGCGCGCGTGACACTGGGCTCGGGCACCAGAATCAGCGGCAGGGGCTGGCGCAGGTCGGCCACCGTGCCGGGCCGGGCGAGCCACTCCAGCTTGCCCCTGAACAGCGGCGCGCCGCGCCGGTCGCCCTCGCGGCGCTTGCCGATCATCAGGTCCAGCGCACCGGCATCCATCAGCTCATAGAGCTTGCCGGTCATGCCAATGGTGATTTCCAGCTCCACATCGGGATGCGAGTTGCGAAACGCTGCCAGTACATTGGGCAGCGGGCCCAGCGCGAGGTCGTCCGAGGTGCCCAGCCGCACGCGGCCCTGCAGGCGCGGCGCATTGAACTGGGACTCCGCGCGCGCAATGGCATCCAGGATCAGCCGCGCGTGCGCCAGCAGCGCCTCGCCGTCGGCGGTCATGGCCAGGGTGTGGGTATCGCGCACAAAGAGCCGGCGCCCCACATGCTGTTCCAGGCGCCGGACGTGGTCGCTGACGCTGGACTGGGACAGGCCGAGCTGGCGCCCCGCGTCGGTAAAGCTGTGCGCGGCGGCTACGGTGGCGAAGGTCTTGATCCAGACGGGATTGAGCATGCCGCATTGTCATCGGATTCTCCGATGACAGTCAATATACCTAGCAGGGTTCCCGATTGGCACGGCCGGTATTAACATCGGCAGCATTCGTGGCACTGGTTTACCCGTATCGCTTCTCTCTCGGGCCATTCCAGATGCCTCACCGGTGATTGCCCCTTATTGCCGGTACTTGCCTCGAGACGTACCAGATGACCAGCCAATCCTCGCAAAAGGCCATGTTGTGGATCGTCGCAGCGGGCTTTTTCATGCAAACGCTCGACACCACCATCGTCAACACCGCGTTGCCCGCAATGGCGCGCAGCCTCAAGGTAACCCCCCTCGACATGAAGCCGGTGGTGGTGGCCTACACGCTGACCATGGCGATGCTCACGCCGGCCTCGGGCTGGCTGGCCGACCGCTTTGGCACCCGGCGCGTGTACTTCGCGGCGATCCTGATCTTTGTGCTGGGCTCGCTGTTCTGCGCGGGCGCGCAGAGCCTGGACCAGCTCGTGGTTGCCCGCGTGATACAGGGCGTGGGCGGCTCCATGCTGTTGCCGATCGGCCGGCTGGCGGTGCTGCGCAGCGTCTGCGGCGAGCAATACATCGCGGCGCTGGCCTTTGTCTCGGTGGCGGGGCAGGTCGGGCCGATCTTTGGCCCGGTGCTGGGCGGCTGGATCGTGCAGTCGGTGGCCTGGCACTGGATCTTCCTGATCAACGTGCCCGTGGGCGCCATCGGGATGCTGGCGGTCTTGCGCTACCTGCCCGACCACACCCCCGGCCGCGCGGCCCCGTTCGACTTTCTCGGCTGTGGCTTGTTATCGCTTTGCATGGTGGCGTTCTCGCTGGCACTTGACACCCCGCGCGAGGCGAGCCACGCGGCATGGAGCGGCAGCCTGTTCGGGCTGAGCCTGCTGTCCGCGCTGCTCTACATCCCGCATGCGCGGCGGCGGCGCAATCCGCTGTTCCGGCTGGCGCTGTTTCGCGAGCCCAATTTCAGCGTGGGCCTGGCCGGCAACCTGGTGTGCCGCATCGGCTCCGGCGCGGTGCCGTTCCTGATGCCGTTGCTGCTGCAGTTGCAGATGGGGTATTCGCCGCTGCATTCGGGGCTGATGCTGCTGCCGGCCGCACTGGCCGGCGTGGTCGCCAAGCGCTGGATCGTGCCGCTCGTCAAGCGCTTTGGCTATGACAATTTCCTGCTGGTCAACACCGTATTGGTGGGCGGATCGATTGCCTCGTTCGCGGCGATTTCGCCGGGCTGGCCAGTGGGCCTGGCCATTGCGCAGCTCGCGTTGTTCGGCGCGACCAACTCCATGCAGTTCGCCGCCATGAACAGCGTGACGCTCAAGGGCTTGAGCGTGGAGGACGCGGGCAGCGGCAACAGCCTGTTCTCGATGGTGCAGATGCTGGCAATCGGGCTCGGGGTCACCATCGGCGGGGGGCTTGTCAGCATGTTTACCGCCCAGCTGGGCGTGGCCGGTACGGCTTACCGGCTGGCGTTCTTTACCGTGGGCATGATTACGCTGCTATCGGCACTGGTATTCCGCCGTCTCGATGCCGAGCCATTCGACAAGAGCCGCGGCCCGGCCAGGGTGGCCAGCCTCTGATCCGCAATGGCGGGACGCGATGCGTCCTGCACCGGCTTACTTCGTTATCACTCTGTCACGCCGTTCTCATGCAGGAGCCGCTCGCACTCGTCGAGCAGGTCGTGCGCAAAGGCGGACTGGTAGTTGGGATCCAGCGCTTCCATCATTTCGTGGGCGGTGTACAGCCCCGCCTCGCGCGAGAGCGTGCCGGCGAGCTGGCGCGCGAACTGATCGCTCAGCTGCGACAGCAAGCGCCGCTCGGCCAGCGCCAGTTGCAGCTTGGAGCGCGACAGCCACAGGCTCGCCAGGGTTGCGCCCTGGGCATCGGTCATCCATTGACGGTGTTCGTAGAATGCCGACAAGCGTTCGGCGGCGAGCGCAAACAGCAGAGCCTTGCGGGTATTGAAGTCGAGCTTGAGCGCTGGAGCGGGTGTGGGCGCCGAAGCGTCGGGGGGTGAGGTTTTCATAATGACTTGCAAATCATGCGGTGGGGCGCGAGCCTACCACGCTATCCGATGCCGGGGCGATACTGGAGCGATGTCCGGGCCTGTCAGGATTTCTCGCCCGCCGCGAAGCGCGCATTCAACCATGTGCCAATCGCCTTGATCTCTTCCATGCAGACCGAGTGCGACATGCGGTAAGTGTGCCAGTCCACCTTGCAGCCCAGTTTTTCCAGGGTGTCGCGTGCCAGCAGGCCGAGCTGCACGGATACCACGTCGTCCTCGGTGCCGTGCCCGGCAAAGATCGGCGTGGCCCGATTGGCTTCGCTGAATTCGGCGGCAAGCAGCGCCGGCGCGGGGATATAGGTGGAAAGAGCGATGATGCCGCACAGGGCTTCGGGATGCGTCAGGGCGGTGGTATAGGCCACGGCGCCGCCTTGCGAGAAACCGGCCAGCACCACGCGATGGCTGGGCACGCCGCGCTGGTTCTCCCGCGCGATCAAGGCGCGAACGGCGTCGCGGGAGACACGGATGCCGGCCTCGTCCGCATGGCGGCGCGCGTCGTCGAGTGAGTGGATGTCATACCACGCCGGCATGACGTAGCCGCCGTTGCAGGTGACCGGGATGGCCGGCGCGTTGGGAAACACGAAACGCACGCCGGGCGCGCGCGCCAGGCCAAGTTCCGGCACCACGGGCACGAAATCGCTGCCGTCGGCGCCGAGCCCGTGCATCCAGATGACCGACCACGTGGGCGACGGCGCGGTTTCGATTTCAATGGCTGGCAGCAGTGCGCTCATTTCGATGTTCCTTGTTCCTTGTTCCCGCAACCTGATCGGGCTGCCGGCACGGCGAGCGTGCAGGGCGCCACTGCCCGGTGCGAGGCTATGTTCTTGTGCGCATGGCATGGGGATGCCGCGTGAGGCGGCAAGTATCGCACAGCGCCGGCGCGGTGCCGGCGGCTGGGCAATCGGGAACGCTTCAGCAAGCGCCGTGTGTCATGCGAGCGGATAGCCGCCGCGGCTTCAAGCCGCGCGGCATGGCATGACGATGCACCGGCCCGTCTTCGCACAAGCGAAGGGCGCGCCGGCGCCGTGCCAACGTGAGTCACGTTGGCCCCGGTAAACCGTCAGGCTGCTGAAGGTACGGCAGGCACCGTGATGAGGCCGGGCGCGGAGCGGGGCGCTTGCGCATGCTCCGTGGTGACCGGGGTGCGCCGCTTGTCCACGACGCTCTCGACGCCGGAGGCGCTCACATCTTCCAGGAATGCGACCAGGTCGCGGTAGTAGTCGACCTGCATCTGTGCCTCTAGCAGGCGGCGCTCGGCTTGGAATAAGGTAAGCCGCATTTGCTGCAATTCCCTTGCTGCGATTTTCTCCGGGGTGGGCGGACTAAACATGTCTGCAAGCGAACGCATGGCAACCTCCCGCTATCGATGGCTTCGAATTGAAGCTCCTGCCATGCAACCAATATAGTAAATAAAAGCGCATTTCAGGCCCTGTCGCGCGCCGTCCACACAGTCGATTGCCGGCGCGCGGCGGCAGGAGTAAATTGATCGCCCGGTGTTTGCAAGGCGTCCGGCAATGCTTACATGGCAAGCGTTCCCGGCTCAGGCTGTTTCATTTTTGCCAGGTAGCTGTGGATCTGCGCGACCACCGCCGCGCCTTCGCCCACGGCCGCTGCAACCCGCTTGGTGGAACCCGAGCGCACGTCCCCGATTGCAAAGATGCCTGGCACGCTGGTCTCCAGCGTGGATGCCGGCATCGTGCCTTCATGCGCCGTGTCCGTGCCGGTCAGCACGAATCCCTTCGCGTCCACGCGCACATTGCAACTGGCGAGCCATCCCGTATTGGGATCGGCGCCGGTAAACAGGAACAGATGCCGGATCGGCAGCTCGGTCACGCGGTCGCTGTCGCGCGTGCGATAACCGATGGTAGCCAGGCGTTCTTCGCCGCCCAGGGCCACAATCTCCGCGCCGGTATGCAGTTCGATATTGGGCTGGGCGGCAATGCGCTCGATCAGGTAGCGCGACATGCTGGCCTCCAGCCCCGAGGCCCGAATGAGAATGTGCACGCGCTTGGCGTGCGCGGCCAGGAAGACAGCGGCCTGCCCCGCGGAATTGCCGCCACCCACCAGCACGACTTCTTCGCTGCTGCACAGGCGGGCTTCCACCGGGGACGCCCAGTAGTAGACGCCGCGGCCCTCATAGCGATCGAGTGCCGCGATAGCGGGGTGGCGGTAAGCCGCGCCGCTGGCGATGACCACGGTCCGGGCCGCAATCTTGCGGCCATCGCTCAATTCGACGCGCTGCGGATGCTCGCCACAATGCAGTGCGGCCACCTGCAGGGGGATGGCAAGGTGCGCGCCGAACTTCTGGGCTTGCACAAAGGCCCGGCCGGCCAGCGCTTGTCCGGAAATACCTGTGGGGAAGCCCAGGTAGTTCTCGATGCGCGAGCTGGCGCCGGCCTGGCCGCCTGGCGCAAGGCTGTCGAACACGGCAACGCAGAGGCCCTCGGAAGCGGCATACACCGCAGTGGCGAGACCAGCCGGGCCGGCACCCACCACGATCACGTCATAGACATAGTCCGGGTCGAATTCGGGCAGCAGGCCGAGGCAGGTGGCAAGCTGGCCCGCGTCCGGGCGTCGCAGCACCGCGCCGCCGGGGCAGATCACCAGCGGGAAGTCGCCGGGCGCGGCCGTGGTGGAATCGAGCAGGGCGCACGCCTCGGGATCTGTGTCCGCGTCGACCACGGTGTGGGGATAGCCGTTGCGTCGCAGGAACGCCTGCAGATGCAGCAGGCGCGCGTCGCTGCCGCGGCCCAGCAGCGTCGGGCCATTGCCGCGCTCGATCAGGCCGACGCGGCGCAGGATCAGCGCACGCATGATCCGCTCGCCCAGTTCGGCTTCCGCCACAATCAGCGCGCGCAGCCGATCGGGTGGAATCGCGATGGCCTCGACGTCCTCCAGCGCCAGGCCGTCGACCAGCGCAGGCTTGCCCGATAGCTGCCCCACCTCGGCAAGGAAGCTGCCCGGCCCGTGCTCGCCGACCACCGACGCACGATCCCGTGCGTCGCGCTGCATCACGCGCACGCGGCCCCGCAGCAGCACGACCATGCCGTGGGCCGGGTCGCCGGTGCGAAACAGGTATTCATTGGCGCGCCACTGCCGCAATGTGCCGAAGTGCCGTAGCCGTGCTATCTCGGCGGCGGCAAGCAGGGGCCACATCTGGTGGCTGCGCGACTCCATCGGGGAGAACGCCGCGGTGGCGGCCTCCTGCTCGATGGCCAGGCCCGCCGCAACGATGGCTTGCGGGTCGGGGGGTTCCAGGCTTCCGATGGCATTGTCTGCGCTCATGGCGGTACGGCCTCCCGGTGGCACCGCGCTGGCGCCGGTGCGGATGAGTCAAGTGCTACTGCTGATGCGTGCGCGGGGATGCCCGGTCACGGCCCGGAGAGTTTGCTCGCGATGCCGCGATGCGGCAATCCCTCTTGGTCCACACACCCCAAAAGCGTAGTACACGCAGGGCAACAAATGGCCATGGCACCGGATAGTGCGTCTTATGCCGCTTATGCCGTTTCCGGATATCTTAATTGCAACCTAGTAAAAACCCTTGACTATCTACTTACAGGTAGATAAGATGTGTTCCATGGATGCCGCAGCCAGGTAACGCCAGACAGACAAGGCCCAGCCAGCCGGTTTCCAACGCAGCAAACGAGTAACAAGGACGAAAGTCATTTTTTTTGCTCCGCTTCTCTACCTAGTGGTAGGTAAGAAGGCAAGAAAAACGACGATCCAGCTAAAACCCGGTCCCCGCGGCCAAAGCAGACCCCCGGACCCATGCTTCGATTGGAGAACATCATGAACACCAAGCTTTTTGCCAAGTCCCTGCTGACCGCCGCCACCCTCGCCGCAGCTTTTGCCGCCGGCCATGCTCAGGCCGCCGCAACCGTCCCCGCAGACAAGTACGGTTATGAATACCGCACCCGCGACGTCTACAGCGACGGCGCCCGCAGCGGCAAGTTCGACGCTTTCACCGAAGGCGCACGCGCCGGCAAGTTCGATCCGTTCACCGACGGCGCCCGCACCGGCAAGTTCGACGTCTTCTCCGAAGGCGGCCTGACCGCCGGCCTGGACCGCGCCGGCGTGTCGTCCGACCCCGCTCGCAGCGCCGACCCCTACACCGACGGCGCACGCGTTGGCAAGACCGACCCGTACACGGATGGTTTCCGTACCGTCGCCGGCCTGGATCGCAGCGGCGTGTCGGCTGAACCCAGCCGCAAGTTTGACCCGTACACCGACGGCGCCCGCAACGACAAGCGCAACCCCTACTTCGACGGTGCTCGCAGCGGCGCACGCGACGTGTACACCGACGGCGCCAAGGCCTGAGCCAGTAACCCGAACAACCGGCAAGCCGCAGGGTCTGTATGACCCCGGCGCGCCGGATTCAAAGCGTCACCCCGCTGCGTCACCGTAACGACGCGCGGATACCAGGAGTGCATCATGAGCCGTTGGAAGAGTTTCCGGATGTTGGCAGGCTGGGCGCTGGTTTGCGTTGCCAGTGGCTCCATGGCCACCGTGGTGGCACAGGCACTCCCGGCCTGAAGGTCCCCAGGATCCAAAGCATCCGTTTTAACGAAGGTATATCGCAGCGCTCCCACGCTGCACGCGAATCGGCGCGCCCATTGTGGCGCGCCGAATTTTTTTCCGAGCCCGATGAAGCCAACCCGCATCCCTTCGCCACATTAGCTTGCCAGGCGCTTGCTCCATCCATGCACAACGCCTGTTGTCAGGGCCGTGCCGGCTAGGATCACGGCGCAGCCCAGCAGCATCGAAGGGGTAAGGCGTTCGCCCAGGAATAGCGCGCCCCACAAGACACCGAAGGCCGGGATCAGGAACAGCGCGGTCATTGCCCGTGCCGGCCCGGCCTTGGCGATCAGGCGAAAGAAAAGCACATAAGCCAGCGCGGTGCAGGCGACGGTCAGCGCGCCTAGCGCCAGCCACGCGTGCGAGCTTGGCTGGGTGGCTGGCCACAGCCAGGCCGCGGGCGCGCACAGCAGCAGCGCCGATGCGAGCTGGCTGCCCGTTGCCACCGTCAGCGACGGCACGTCCGCCAGGTATTTGCGGGTGAAGTTGGCGGAGAAGCCATAGAGCAGGGTAGCGGC
Source organism: Cupriavidus sp. 8B (assembly GCF_054589115.1). Taxonomy (NCBI): domain Bacteria; kingdom Pseudomonadati; phylum Pseudomonadota; class Betaproteobacteria; order Burkholderiales; family Burkholderiaceae; genus Cupriavidus; species Cupriavidus sp. 8B. Next base: position 51,811 of record NZ_BAAILO010000252.1, read on the forward strand.
CAGGCAGGCCAGCGCGGCCAGGCCGGCGGCCTTGCCCGCGGCACCGTGCTGCAGCCCGGCCTTGTCCCACACCAGCCACAGCACCCCGGCGAAGCCTAGCGCCAGCCCGGCTACGCGTGGCGCATCCAGGCGTTCGCGCAACCACAGCCAGCCGATCAGCGCGGTAAACAGCGGCGTGGCCGCAGTGAACATGGCGGAACGCCCGGCGGGAATGGTCAGCGCGGCAAAGCTGAACAGCACGAAGGGCAGCGCCGAATTCGTGACACCTACCACGGCGATCGCCCACCAGCGGCGGCGCAGGCCGGCCAGCCCGCCGCGCCAGGCCAGCAGCGGCAGCAGCAGCAGGGCCGCGCCGCCGGCGCGCGCG